>JBAXNX010000372.1:0-1509 GCA_037133575.1 Chloroflexota bacterium | reverse complement strand
AGGACGGCTGGGCGCACGTGCAGGCCGGCGGCGGCATCGTGTACGACTCGGACCCCGTGAAGGAGTTCGAGGAGACGCAGCACAAGTCGCGCGCAGCGATGGCCGCGATCGACGACGCCGAGCGGCGCGCGCCGGTCACGACCGGCAGTCTGGGCTACTGAGGTGACATCGCTCTTCGATAGGCCGCTGTTCGGCGGCGGCGCGGAGCCCTCGGGGGCTGTCTCGACGCCCGGGGTGCGGGTGAGCGGTGGCGGCGCACGGCCGATGGTGCTCGCGGCCGGCGTGCGCATTCGGCGCGACGACGGCTCGGTACTGCTCGTGCAGCATCACGCTGGCGTCGCTGCGGGGCGCTGGTCGGTGCCGTTCGATGGCGTCGCGGAGGACGAGGTCGCCGAGTCCGCCGCGCTGCGCGTGCTGCGTGATGCGCTGCACCTCGAGCCGGGACAGTTCGAGTTCGCCGAGACGATCTCGATTCCCTCGGCGGACGAGGACATCGTCGTCAACGTCTTTGATGCGCTGGGCTGGGCGGGGGAGCCGCGCTTCAACGCTCGTGACTTCGATGACGCGGGCTGGCTCGACGCAACACGCCTCGACGGTGTGGACGTCGTGCCGGAGGTGGCGAAGTTCCTGAACGGCGGCGTCGTTGCCGGTGAGGTGCATGCGGTCGTGGAGGCTGCACTCGTCGAGGCGCGCCAGGCGCTGCTCGATGCATACGAGGCGATTCCGGAGCGCTGGCGCGAGCGTGAGCTCGACACGGTGTGGGCGCCGGTGGACGTGCTGCACCGTTGCGCGGCGGTCGAGGCATACACGCTCGGCGAGGCGGTGCGACTGGCGGAGACGCCGAGCCACGTCTGGCGCGAGTTCAACGCCGACCAGGCGGAGGCGGACCGCAAGCTGCGCGCGCGCCCCTCGGACGCCGAGGTGCGTGAGCGATTGCTCGCGGCGCACGACGACACGCTGCGGATGGTGCAGGCACTGATGCCTGAGCAGCTGCTGCACTTTGGTGCGCACCCCTCGAAGGGGACGGTGCAGGTGCGGCAGATGCTCGAGGGCATCGCGGCACACGACCGCGAACACACGGATCAACTGCGGGCGATGCAAGCCACGGCGCAACTGCGCGGCGCATAGCTCGAGGTAAGGACACGACGATGTTGCTACTGCTCGATAACTACGACTCATTCACGTACAACCTGTACCAGTACCTCGCCGAGCTCGGCCAAGAGGTCGAGGTGCATCGCAACGACCAGATCACCGTCGAGGACTGCCTCGCGATGGGGCCGGAACGGATCGTGATCTCGCCGGGCCCGTGCTCGCCGGACGAGGCGGGGATCTCGATCGATCTGATCCACGCGGCGGCCGGCAAGGTGCCGCTGCTCGGCGTATGCCTCGGGCATCAGGCGATCGGGCAGGCGTTTGGCGGGAAGGTGGTCTCCGCGGGCGAGATCATGCACGGCAAGACCTCGATGATCTCGCACGACGGGAAGGGCGTGTTCGCGGGGCTGCCCAATC
>JBAXNX010000371.1:0-1511 GCA_037133575.1 Chloroflexota bacterium | reverse complement strand
GTGTCGTAGTCGTGGATCCGGGAGTCGTGCTCGATGTGGCCGCGGTGCTGGTGGCCGCGGTGCTGGTGGCTGCGGGGTTGGTCGCGGTGGGTGTGGCTGCGGGAGCCTTGCTCGTGCAGGCGACGGCGATGGCCGTGATTGCGATGGCAAGCAGGGAGAGGCTTCGTGTCACGAGCGGATCGTAGATGTGGACGTAATGCGGAGCAATGGCTGCGTGCGTTGACATGCAGCAAGCCGCCTCGATAGCGTCAGGGTATGTCTGAAAGCGAACTGGTTGACCTCGCACTGCGGTTGTGGCCGTCGGTCCGTGACCGCGGGGTGGTCGACGACCCGACCGACCTCGACCGGCTGATTGACGCGCAGGGACTGCCTGGCGCCCCGGGCGTCGAGCGCGGCCTGCTGTACACGTTCGCGTGCTTCGCGCCTGATGTGGCGGCGACATTCACGCTGCCGACGGGTGAGCGGATCGAGGACGATGCGACGGCGCGGTTTGTCGCGCACCTGCTGGTGACTCGCACGCTGCTGGGCGTGGGTCTCGCTGTGGACGAGCGCGTGGCGGGGGCGCTGACCGAGGCGCACGCGCTGTCGTGGGTGACGAGCACGAGCGATCACGGGCAGCCGCCGGTCGCACTCGCGCTGTCGCTGTGGCTGATCGCGCTCGACCCGCTGTTGGACTCCGACCGGCCGTTGCCGATCGAGTGGGGCGCTGACCTGTTCAACGACGTGTCGCGGTGGGATCCGGACAAGCGACTGTTCTCGCACTACGACGTGCGTGAGGACGCGCTCGACTGGTCGACGTACGTCTCGTACGACGGGTCGCGGCATGCGGGAGTCTCGCGGTGGACGCTGATGGAGCCGCTGCTGCGCATGGCCTCGGACGATCGTGCGCGGCTCGCGCTCTCGCAGCTGTTCGGCGCGGACGACAGCGGCGAGCGTGCGCCGGCGAGCGCGATGCTCGAGCGCAACCGTATCGCCGAACTGATGCGTGCGTGGGCCGGCGCTACGCCTCGCTAGTCTCGATCTCGACTACCACTGGCTCGTCCTCGTCGGCCATGAGCTGAATGAGACGCCACACCTCGAGTAGCTCCGCGTCGTCTTTCTTCAAGATGTCGGAGATGTGGTAACCGCGGAACGCCTCGATGACCTGCGGGTAATCGTCGATGACGAAGTCCGGCATGATGTTGACCTTGTAGAGTGGCAGGCGCTCACGGTAGTCGTGCAGCGGCTTCACGAAGTAGCCGGTGACGTAGCCGTCGAGGCCGTGCTTCTTCATGTCGTAGTGGCGGATGCCGACGCCGGACCAGACATAGATGGTGTGGCCGGCTTCGGTGATGGCCTGGAAGACCTCTTCCGCGTGCGGGCGCAGGCGGCCGTCCCACATCACCAGCGTGTGGTCGACGTCGAAGAAGACGTTGAGCTTGCGGGTCACTGTGATCCTCGGCCCTGGGCACCTCGACGGCTGCGCGGTTCGGACGCTGCTTCGAGCTTGGTGATGCGGTCGGTGAGGCGTT
>JBAXNX010000370.1:0-1518 GCA_037133575.1 Chloroflexota bacterium | reverse complement strand
CGCATCGAGGCGCCGGACACGCGCACGATCGTGTTGCGCATGCGCGCGCCGTTCAGCCTGCTGCTCGACTACCTCGCCGACACGACGACCGGCGGCGTGCGGGCCGCCACGCGCTACAGCGCCGTCGATGCGCCGATGGGCAGTGGCCCGTTCGTCCCCGTGGCACACGAGGATGCCGGCACCACGCTGGTTGCGAACCCGGTCTACTACCGCTCCAGCCTGCCGTTGCTGGACCGCATCCATGTGCTGGACGGTGGGCCGCCGCGTGACCTGGCAGCATTGGTCGCGGCCGGCCAGCTCGACATTGCGTTCCATTCGCCTGACGCCAATGCGGAGCAGGTGCGCACGCCGAAGGGCGCCTCGAATGTGACGTTGCTGCGCCGCACCTCGCGCCGCATGCGCGCGCTCGGCTTCTCGCTCGCTCCGGAGAAAGCCGCTGGCCTGACGACGCGCGCTGTCGCGGCATTCAAGGATGCGCGGGTGCGCAAAGCCGCCTCGCTCGCGCTTGACCGCACCGCACTGCTGCAGCTCGACGACTCGACGCTCGCCGGCCCGGTCGGGCCGGCGCACGTCAATGATGCGCTGTCGCACGACGAGCTCGCGAAGCACCCGCTCTACAAGCACGACCCGCAGCAGGCGAAGCAGCTGCTGGCGGCGGCAGGCGTGCCCGACCTCAGCTTCGCGCTGGAGGGCGCGAACCGCGTGCAGACGCGCGCCGTGATCACGCTGGTCGAGAAGCAGCTGCGCGAGGTCGGCTTCCAACCGCGCACGCGCCTGCTGCCGGTCACGGACTGGGAGCGCCTCTTCCTCGCCGGCGACTTCGAGGCGGGCGTGGTCGAGCTCGACGACATGCGCACGCCCGACGTCGGGTTGCGGCTCTGCATGTCTGGTGGCCTGACGGGCACGTTCTCGCTGTGGGGCTTCTCGAGCCCGGCGTTCGATGCCGCCGCGCGCAAAGTGTTCAGCGAGGTCGACCCGCGCCGCCGAGGCGAGCGTTCGCGCGCCGCACAGCGGGTGCTGCTCGATGAGGTGCCGCCGCTGTTGCCGCTCGGTTCGCCGCCGGATCAGGCGACGATTGCCACCTCGTTCCAAGGCTTCGAGTTCGACGCGTTCGAGTTCAACACCACCTGGAATGCGGCCGCGTGGCGGCTCGGGACCAAGAAGTAGCCGGACCAGCGTTGGATCACGCCTCGCGCATGCTCGCTGACACGCGTGTCAGGTCGCGCTAGCGGCAGGATGTCACTCATGCAGTGGCACACAGGCGACTGCTACGCTGAATAGACATTTTCCGTTCCCAGATCGGTGAGGCATGAGGCGCGTCCGAAGTTTGCCGGTGAATTGGGGTCGGCACCCCAGCTGGCTCATTGGCTTTGTGGCCTATCCGCTGATCGCCATCGTCACGGTTGGCGCATTGGCGATCGCGTTCCAGGGCTTCGCGCGAGCCCGTGAATTCGCGGATCAAGAGCTCGAGACGCAGGCGGTGGCCGCTGCGCGCGATGCTGACCGCTTCGTGTCGGG
>JBAXNX010000369.1:0-1522 GCA_037133575.1 Chloroflexota bacterium | reverse complement strand
TCGGTGAAGCCGGAGCCGACGTGCGTCCAGTAGTGCAGCTCGCCCTGCTCGTCGTAGCGGCCGATCAGCAGTGAGCCGAAGCTGTGCGACCGGCCCCCCTCACCTGCTGCGTAACCACCAACGACGAACTCGTCACTGGTGCGCGTCTTCACCTTCGCCCAGTTGCGCGAGCGGCGACCCGACTCGTACGTCGAGTCACGGCGCTTCGCGACGATGCCTTCGAGGCCGTGCGCCTGAGCGACTGCGTACGCGGTGAGGCCATCGGTCTCGAACGGCTCGAGCAGGCGCACCTCGTTGGTTGGCATCAGGACGCGCTGCAGCGTGGTGAGGCGATCCTCGAGCGGCACGCTGCGCAGGTCGAGTCCGTCGAGGTAGAGCAGGTCGAAGACGTAGTAGAGGACCGGCACACGAGACTCGGCACGCGCGATCTCGGCGCTCCCAGTGAGGTGCATGCGCTCCTGCATCAGCTCGAACGACGGTGTGCCTTGCTCGTCGAGTGCGACGATCTCGCCGTCGAGGATCAGCGTGCTCGCGGGCTGACGACCGACGGCCTTCGCGACGCTCGGAAAGCGATCGGCGGCGTTGAGTCCGCGACGACTGACGAGTCTCACCTCGCCGTCCTGCAGCAGTGCGAGCACGCGCATGCCGTCGAGCTTCGGCTCAAAGCGCCAGCGCGCGTCATCGAAGGCCTGCGGACGCTGCTCGGCAGTCATCGGTTCGATCGATGTGGGGAACGCGGCCCAACGCACGCCTCGGAGATCTGTCGGCTGTGCTGGCGTGACGTGATCGGGCGCAGGGGCAACGCCGCGCTGCAGGTCCTCGATGGTGAGGTCGCTGACGACGGAGCGGTTCTCGGCAGTGAGGTCGCGGTCGGAGGCGGTCTCGTCGCGATGCTTGAGCATCAGCCACTGCTCGCGACCGCTCTCGATCTTGTTGGTGCGCACGAGCGCGTATGAGCCCTTGAGCTTGTGACCGCGAAACGTGACGCCGAGCTTGCCCGCGGCGAGTCCTTCGCGCATGCGCTGCTCGGCTTCCTCGCGGTTGTCGAAGGAGAGGTAGCCGCCCTCATCAGGCGAGTAGGTGCCAGCGTCCCAGATGATGACCTCGCCGCCGCCGTACTCGCCCTTGGGGATGAGCCCCTCGAACTTCGCGTAGTCGAGCGGGTGGTCCTCGACGTGCACGGCGAGGTGCTTGTCGCCGATGCGCGACGACGGCCCCTTCGGCACGGCCCACGAGGGCATCACGCCGTCCCACTCGAGGCGGACGTCGTAGTGCAGGCGCGTCGCAGCGTGCTTGTGGACGACGAAGGTCAGCGGGCCCTGGCCATGCTGCGGGGCGCCCGCAGGCTCCGGCGTGCGCGAGAAATCGCGCTTGCGGTCGTACTCGGCAAGCGGCGTCGGCGCGTCAGGCGGTGTTACCGGGGCGGCCTTGCGCCCGCGGGGCGCGGGCATCGGTTAGGACGCAGCCTTGCGGCGTCGAGCTGTTCGTGGGGCCTCGGCGTCTTCGGCTTCCTCAGCGTCGG
>JBAXNX010000368.1:0-1522 GCA_037133575.1 Chloroflexota bacterium | reverse complement strand
GCTCGCCGTGGCAGCTCGCGATTCCCGTGACGGTGAAGGCGGGCAACACGCTCGGCGTCAGCGCTGGCAGCGGTCAGATCAGCTCAGGCACGATCCCGAGCAGTGGTGGCATCGGCCTCATCGTCTTCGACGGCGGCACTTCAGATCAGCTCGTAGCTGCCTCGGGCTGCCCGTCCTCAACCGCAGTCTTCTGGATCGCCGATGGCACGAGCTTCATCACGTACATCCCCGGCGCGAGCATCGCGTCGGTGAATGCCTCGTGGGACGCGAAGTTCGGCAGCACCGGCATCCCGAGCGGCACAGTGATCGTCGCCCGCTGCAGGTAGCGCCCTTCATCGAGGCATCTCGAGGCGCCCCACAAGAAGCGCGGAGCCTACGCCAGCTCAGCCGCACTCCCAAGAAGCTGGGCGAAAACCGGCGCTAAGCGCCGCGCTGGCAACCGGGGCAGAAGTGGGTGCCGCGGCCCCCGAGCCTGATCTTCTCGATCGTCGTCCCGCAGCGAGCGCACGGCTGCCCATCGCGGCGGAACACGTGCACCCGAATGTGGTGCATCCCCTCGCTGCCCAGCCCATCGCGATAGTCCGAGAACGACGAGCCACGGTCGCCCAGCGACTCATGCAATGTCTCGAGCACCGCATGGTGCAGCGCCGTCACCCGTCGCGGCGTGAGCTCGTTCGCCGGCGTTCGAGGATCGATGCGCGCAATCCAGCAGGACTCGTCGGCGTAGATGTTGCCGATGCCCGCCACCACGTGTTGATCGAGCAGCACCTGCTTGATGGCCACGGAGCGTTTGGCGCACGCCGCCTTCAGCAACTGTGGCGTGAACTCATCGCTGATCGCGTCTGGCCCGTTGCGCGGCAGCGCCTCGCGCTCGTCGTCGACGAGGTGCCACGTCGCAAACTTGCGCATGTCGTTCAGGCGCACCGACGTGCCGTCATCGAGGTCGAGGCGCGCGCGCTCGAAGCGATGCGCCTCCGCAGCCGGCGTCGTGTGCACGAGCGACCCGGTCATGCGCATGTGCAGCACCCAGGTCTTGCCGTTGTCGAGTAGCGCGAGGATGTACTTGCCCTGCCGCCCCAGCGCCTCGATGCGCCGCCCCGTCAGCGCCTGCTCGATCGCCCGAGGTGCGTGCGTGACCGCGAGGCGCTCCGCGCCGGGGTGGATGCGCACATGCGTGATCATGCGTCCCACCATCAGTGGTTCGAGATCGCGCCGAATCGTTTCGACTTCAGGAAGCTCTGGCATGGAGTCTCGCGACTAGCGCGCGGCCTCCATATCCCCCCAGGAGTGGCCCCACTTCTCGTCAATATCGAGCGGGACCGCGAGTTGGATCGAAGGCATCAGCCGGTGCGCCACATCGCGCACGTCATCGAGCTCCGACTTCGGCAGCTCGAAGATCAGTTCGTCATGCACTTGCAGCACCATCCGCGCGAGGTAGCCCTTGGCCCGTCGCGCAGTGAGCTCGATGTCGATGTTGTTCATTGCCGTCTTGATGATGTCCGCAGCCGTGCCCTGGATCGGC
>JBAXNX010000367.1:0-1523 GCA_037133575.1 Chloroflexota bacterium | reverse complement strand
CAAGGGGCGTTGTTGTGTGGTGCTACGATCCGCGGCATGACGACCCAGCGGGTCTCTCGGTCGACACGGATGGTGCCGCTCGCCACAACTGAGGACGAGGCGGCTGCGCGTGTCTGGCTGGCCGCACTGGACGCGGCCGACATCTCCGCCGAGCTGCGCATCGAGGATGCTCGCCGCATGGGGAAGAGCTCGTCGGTGCTGCCGCTGGGGCCGGTGTTCGCGACGACGCTGTACGTGTCGTCGGATAGCCGCACGCAGGCGGCGACGGTACTGATCGACCTCGGATGGGATGGGCGGCAGATCGGTCACGGTGTCGGCTCGACCACCGTGCCGTGGAGCTCCGTGATCGGCGGCGGCGTGGCGGCTGGCCTCGGAATCGTCGCGCTGATTGTGGCGATCGTGCTGCGAGGTGGCTAATGCGCCTGCGCCTGTTCCCGCTCGCGCAGGTGGTGCTGTTCCCGGGACAGAAGCTCGCACTGCGCGTATTCGAGCACCGCTACCGCCAACTGGTTGCTGAATGCGTGCAGGACGAGGAGCCGTTCGGCATTGTCCTGATCAAGGACGGTGTCGAGGTTGGCGGCACAGCGATTCCGCACGAGGTGGGTACGACTGCGCGTATCACGAGGGCGACGGGCAACCTCGATGGCACGTTGAACGTGCAGGTGCTCGGCGGGCACCGCTTCCACATCACAGCGCTGTATGACACCGCGCCGTACCTGTTAGCCGAAGCCGAGACGGTGCTGGACGAGTTCGCCGAGGTGAACTCGGAGATACTGCGGTTCGCGCGGTCCGGACTCGTACGTACCCGTGAGCTGCAAGCGATTGCCTCCGGAGAGTTCGAGCGCAAACCACAGGTGGCGCAGACGCCCGGTGCGGTCGCCGATGCGATCGCGGGACAGGCGTTGGCAGAGGCCGAGCGATTACAATCGATTTTGGAGACTACGAACGTGCGGGAGCGGCTAGACACCGTCCTGCCGATGCTCGAAAGTGTCGTCTCTCAGGCGCGCCTCAGCGCTTCGCGAGCGATCTCCAGCCGCTGGGCCGGCCCCGGGATGGCCAATTAATTCTGGCCTGCCTCTCCCCCGCCAGCCTCGGACGTAGCGGCTCATGCGACAGGACGTCGCCCTTCAGCGGTCGCCATCGAATGGCGTGTCAGGGTTCACCCTGATACCTGCCGTGGATGGACGTGCCGATGGTGGAGATACGCGCCATCAGGATCGATGGCCCGCGTGTGCATGTTGGTATGTCTCAGGCATGCCATGCCTCCCGATGGAGGCGAAAGGGCGGCGGATGACGGCTGGCGACCCCAGCAGCCTGGTCGATCCGCGATCGCTGGCAGCGGCGCTCCAAGCGGCGATGACACCATCCGATGCGGACGGTGTGTATCGCGCTGTGCTCGCGGAAGTGCGCCAGGTGCTGCCGTTCGCGGTCGGCATCGTGCTGCGCTGCGGTCATAGCAGCACTGAAGTCGTCGGTGTCTATCCTGCGCCGATCGCTGGGATCGAGGCTGGCGTGCGCTGGCC
>JBAXNX010000366.1:0-1529 GCA_037133575.1 Chloroflexota bacterium | reverse complement strand
CATGGCCGACGGCTGCGCAACGAGCTGATCGCCGCGCTCGGTCACGACCTCGGCAACCCACTCACGATCATTCGAGGTCACGCTGGCCTGCTGCGGCGTAAGCTCGGCACCGAGAACACCTCGCCGATGGAGATCGAGCAGTCCGCGCGCCGCATGCAGCGCATGATCCAGGGGCTGATGGACCTCAGCACCGGGGACGCGGCGGTTGAGCTCTCGCGCGACGAGGTCGACCTCGTGCCACTGGTGCAGATGCTGGTCGACGAGCGGCGCCTGCTCGAGCGTGCTCGTGAGTTCGAGCTCGAATGCGACGCCGAGCACCTCATCGGCCAGTGGGACCGCATGCGTGTGGAGCGCGTGATCGACAACCTGCTCTCGAACGCCGTGAAGTACAGCCCGCCCGAGTCACTGGTCACACTGCGCCTCAACCACGAGCGCCGCGCGCAGGGTGAGGTGGCCGTCGTCGAAGTGCTCGACCGCGGCATTGGCATCCCCGAGGGCGAGCGGAACCGCGTCTTCGATGCGTTCTTCCGCGGATCGAACACGGGCGGACAGCTCGGCAGCGGCCTCGGGCTGGCGAGCGTGCGCCGGGTGGTCGAGCAGCATGGCGGCACCATCGAGATCTCGGCGCGCGAGGGCGGTGGCACCGCCGTGCGCATCCGCCTGCCGCTCGAAGCCCGGCCCGCCGTGGAGCGGGAGCCGCAACAAGTCGGCACTGCCGGCGAGTAGCTGAATCCACCTTTCTTGACCTAGATAGTCGGAATTGCTCTACTCCGGCGGATGCCATTCCACCTCGACTGGACCATCTCGCTCGCCGGGCTGCTCGTGGGCTTCGTCGTCGGGCTCACCGGCATGGGCGGCGGCGCGCTGATGACGCCGCTGCTGGTGCTCGTGTTCCACATCCAGCCGCTGGCCGCGGTCAGCAGCGACCTCGTCACCTCGCTCGTCATGAAGCCGTTCGGTGGGGCGGTGCACGTCAACCGCGGCACCGTGCGCAAGGACATCGCGCTGTGCCTCACGGTCGCCTCGGTGCCCTCGGCCTTCCTCGGCGTGCTGCTGCTCAAGGCAGTCGGATCGTCGAGCATGGACACGTTCCTGCGCATGGCGATCGGCGTGGCGCTGCTCGGCGCGGCCAGTGCGATGATCATCCGAGCGCAGTTGCAGCGCCGCCGCACCGCCGAGCCAAAGCCCGCGACGCTCAACATCCCGGTGACCGCGGCCATTGGCGTGCTCGGTGGCTTGCTGGTGGGGATGACCTCGGTGGGATCGGGCTCGGTGATCATCGTGCTGTTGATGCTGGTCTACCCAGCGCTCACCTCCGCAGAGCTGGTGGGCACGGACCTCGTGCAGGCGATCCCGCTCGTCGGATCGGCGGCGCTGGGGCACCTGCTCTTCGGCGACGTCCACCTCGACCTCACGATGTCCCTGCTGATCGGCGCGATCCCCGGCGTGATCGTCGGCGCCTACGCGTCGTCGAGCGGCAGCAGTCGCTTCGTGCGCCCCGTGCTCTTCGTCGTCCTCGTGACGAGCGG
>JBAXNX010000365.1:0-1530 GCA_037133575.1 Chloroflexota bacterium | reverse complement strand
TCGGTGCCATCGTCGGTACCTTCGCCGACCTGCACGGCACGCTGCAGGTCGAGCACGATCCAGATATCCGACGCCGGGTCGAGCTCGAACAGCTTCACGATCAGCGAGTCCGTGCGCGCGGTCGCCGGCCAGTGGATGCGGTTGTAGGAGTCGCCCGGCTCATACGGCCGGAGACCGGAGACGTTCGGCGTGACGTTGTGCGTGCGACGTCGGAAACGGCCATCGCCCGGTAGGTTCGCGGGTGGGATGTAGAAGTTTGAGAGCTCCGGCGCGTTCGGGTACACGAGCACCGGCGTGGGGTGGCCGAAGACACGCGAGAAGCGGAAGAAGCCGAACGGGTCGGTCGCCGTCACCGTCACTGGTCCGAGCTCGTACAGACCGCGTCGCAAGGCCGGCGTCTCGTAGCGCCAGACCTCGACACCACGTCCGCGCAGGGTCATCACACGGCGCGTGCCGTGCCCCGGAATCGATGCGCGGTCCTCGACCTCGAGCCACACCTTTGGCAACCGCGCGGTGTTGCGCAACACGATGCGGCCATCGAGCGACTGACCCTGCGACACGCGTTGTGTGCGTCGCACGACATCGACCTCGAGGTCATCGATCATCGAGCGCGTCCAGAAGTAGACGATCGGCACGACGAGTCCAAGCAGGTACGCGAGGCGGAACAGCAGCCAGAACCCCGTGGCGAAGCCCACGAGGAAGCACGTCACGGCAACGGCAAGCGCCAGCGTGGCATTGGGGTAGCGACGCGCGCCACCAAAGGCCGCTCGCAGCCCTGACATAGGACTAGGCGCCGCCGCGAGCGCGCGCACCAGGCACTGGCACGCGGCCGATGGACTCCTCGATCACCTGCGCGCTGTCGATGTTTCGCACACGCGCGCCCGGGCTAACGATCACACGGTGCCCGAGCGTCGCGTTGGCGAGCAGCTTGATGTCATCGGGCTGCACGAAGTCGCGGCCATCGAGCATCGCGTAGGCCTGCGCCGCTCGCATCAGCGAGATCGAACCGCGGGGCGAGGCGCCGAGGTACACGCTCTCGTGCTGACGCGTCGCGTTCACGAGCGTGACGATGTACTGCTTCACCAGCGGGTCGATGTAGATCTCGCGCACCGCAGCCTGCAGCTCGAGCACCTCGGCTGCATTCGTGACTTCCTCGAGCGACTCGATCGGGTGCGATGACTGCTGTGCGTCGAGCACGAGCACTTCGTCGGTTGGTGACGGGTAGCCCAGCTGCACGCGCATCAGGAAGCGGTCGAGCTGCGCCTCGGGCAGCGGGAAGGTGCCCTCGTACTCGATCGGGTTCTGGGTCGCCATCACCATGAATGGGTCGGGCACGTAGTGGGTGATTCCATCCACCGTGACCTGGCGCTCCTCCATGGCTTCGAGCAGCGCCGATTGCGTCTTTGGCGTGGCGCGGTTGATCTCGTCGGTTAGCACGACCTGGGCCATGATCGGACCGGGGCGAAACTCGAAGTCGCGCGTGCCCTGGTTGAACACGGACACGCCGGTGACATCCGAGGGCAGCAGGTC
>JBAXNX010000364.1:0-1541 GCA_037133575.1 Chloroflexota bacterium | reverse complement strand
ATCTTCGCGCCCATGCGATCGGGGCCATTGTCGACCGCGGCGCGCAGACCTCGAGCGCGCAGTGCGGCTCGCACTTCGTTCGCGTAGTCCATATGGCGATCGGCGATGGGGATGACCATCGCCTGCACTGGTGCGAGCCAGAGCGGGAAGCGGCCCTCCGTGTGCTCGACGTAGACGCCGATGAAGCGCTCGAGCGATCCGAGGATGGCGCGATGCAGCATCGATGGGCGGTGCTCCGCGCCGTCGTCACCGATGTACGTGAGGTCGAAGCGCTCCGGCATGGCGACGTCGATCTGCAGCGTGCCGAGCTGCCACGAACGGCCGATAGCGTCGCGGAAATGGAACTCGACCTTCGGGCCGTAGAACGCGCCCTCGCCGGGGGCGAGCGTGAACTCGTAACCGACGGCCTGCACTGAGTTGCCGAGGTATGACTCGGCGACGTCCCAGTCAGGAATGTCACCTGCGTACTTCTCGGGGCGCGTCGCCAGACGGATCACGGGGAGGCCGAGACCGAGCTCCTCGTAGATGCGCTTGGCCATCGCGAAGACGGAGCGAATCTCGTCCTCGACCTGATCGGGCGTGCAGTAGATGTGCGAGTCGTCCTGTGCGAACGAGCGCACGCGCGTCATGCCGTGCAACACGCCGGAACGCTCGTTGCGGTGCAGCCTCGTGAACTCCGCGAAGCGCAGCGGGAGATCGCGGTAGGAGTAGTGACCGGCATGGAAGAGCGTGCAGTGACCGGGGCAGTTCATCGGCTTGAGGCCGAACTCCTGCTCGTCGATCTCGAGCATGTACATGTCGTCTTTGAAGTTCTGGTAGTGACCGGAGGTCTTGAAGAGATCAGCGGAGAAGACCTGCGGTGTGATCACCTCGGAGTAGCCGTACTCCGCGTAGAGCGCGCGCATGTACGCGGTGAGCTCGTTGTAGATGACGGTGCCCTTGGGGTGGAAGAAGGGCGAGCCGGGTGAGATCGGATCGAGGTGGTAGAGGTCGAGCTCGCGGCCGAGACGACGATGGTCGCGACGCTCGGCTTCCTCGCGCGTGACCTTGTATGCAGCGAGCTCGTCCTTCGTCGGGAAGAGCAGGCCGTAGACGCGCTGGAGCATCGCGTTGTGCTCGTCGCCGCGCCAGTACGCGCCAGCGACACGGTCGAGCTCGAACGCACCGATCTGGCCGGTGGTCTCGGTGTGACCACCGCGGCAGAGGTCGTGGAAGTCGCCGTGCTGGAAGAAGCCGACGGTGTCGTCGGTGATGCCATCGATCAGCTCGAGCTTGTAGGGCTGGTCTTTGAATATCTCGCGGGCCTGATCCTTGGGGATCTCCTCACCGTGGATCTCGAGGTTGCGATCGACGGACTGCTCCATGCGCGCCTGCAGCGAGCCGAGGTCGTCCGGCGTGAGCGGCCTCGGGAGATCGAAGTCGTAGTAGAAGCCGTTGTCGACGGGCGGGCCGATCGCGTACTTGGCCTCCGGGAACATCTCGAGGATGGCCTCGGCGAGGACGTGTGCGGCGGAGTGGCGCATGCGGAACAGGCGCTCCTC
>JBAXNX010000363.1:0-1542 GCA_037133575.1 Chloroflexota bacterium | reverse complement strand
TAGTTGGCCTTGATCCACTACGCGTCCTCGGGGCACGCGGCCATCAGCAGGTCGCGCTCGGGGATGCTGTAGCCGCCGATGAGGCTGTTCGTCGCGATCGCGCTGTGGACGATCGCTGTCGCCAGTTGGGGCCAAGGCTGAAACTCCAACTTCCGCGCCTTCGCCGATTCGCGGAGGATCGGTTCGTGGACATAGGTCGTCAATTCGTCGGACCAGTGGACAGAGGTCAGCGCAGGCTCGGTGTCGGCCTTGCGCCTCTCGACGTCGAGCCAGATGACCGGACCGGGTTGGTTGCGGAAGCGGGTACTTTGCAGGGTGACTCCGGACATTAGGCAACGCAACCTACCAGCCCTACCGTGGGCAACCGCGAATCTGCCGTCGGTGAAGTAACCCCGCACGCTGGATCAGACGCGACGCCGGGATCCTTCACGCCGGATCAAGGACATAGGCTTGCCGCATGGCTGCCAACGGGTTCGGATGGGCCGCTGAGATCCCGGCCTTGTGCCTGACCTTCTTGGAGGGGATGTCCCCGGCAGAGGTCGAGTCCCAACTCTGCGGCGACCCCACTACGCGTCACACCGCCACGTTCGCCGAGGCCGCCGATGCACAGGACTACGCCGCGGAGAGGTTCGCGCTGCAGTTCGGCGAGGTAGACGGCTGGACGGTCATCGTCGAGCCCAACGGGTACGTGTGCTCCCAGGACGCGGTGCTGGAGGCACTGTCCGCCAACGGCCCTGCGGCCATGGTCTTCTGGAACGTCAATATGGACTCCCGCTTCGGCTACGCACGCAACGGCGCGCTGGTCCGGGTGTTCGACCCTGTACTCGGGACCGGTGAAGTCGGCGATCCGCTGCCCGAGGAAGCCGGGCTGCCCGCCGCGACGGAGCCGATTCCCGCGGCACTCATGCTGGCCGAGGCGTTGACCGGCGTAACGGTGGACGGCCCTTGGGTGCTCGACCGGGAGCGGCCTACCGTCACCTGCCCGCTGTTGCCGAATCGATGATGCGCTCACTTCGGCGATCGGGTAGCGAGCGACCTGCCGCCGCCGTCGCCGGCGCAGGAAGGCTTGGGCGTATGAGAGAGAACGCCGCCAACGGCAACACAAAGAGGAAGTCGCCCACCTAGCGCGTCGGAATGCGCGTTCGCGCCACGTCGTACGACGGGGCGCAAGAGCGTCTTGGCAATCAAGTCCGGCTGGCGAAAACAACGCGCACGGTGGCGCGTCGAACGCCGAACGGATTATCCCAGCCGAAGCGTATTGGTATGCGGGAGTTCGTCTCCGAGGAATGCGAGTGCGGCAGTCGCTGCGATTGCGACGACCGGGACTAGCGTCGCCGACAGTCACCGTGCTACGGAGTCAGCTTCTCGCAATAGTGGTGCAGATCCTCGATGGAGTTGACCGAGATGCCGTTCTCCCTCGTCTCGCTCTTGAGCAATGTGACGTGGAGGAATGGCGGTAGATAGTCGGTGATGAGCCCCTGGATGAAGGTGAAGAACTCGTTGACGCCATCGATGCGGACCGGTGCCACGATCGTCACGCGG
>JBAXNX010000362.1:0-1557 GCA_037133575.1 Chloroflexota bacterium | reverse complement strand
AAGACCTCGATGATCTCGCACGACGGGAAGGGCGTGTTCGCGGGGCTGCCCAATCCGTTCGAGGCGATTCGCTATCATTCGCTCGCGATCGAGCCGAGCTCGGTACCGGACGTGCTCGAAGTGACGGCACGCTCGGAGAGCGGCGTGATCATGGGCGTGCGGCACCGCGAGCTGGCGGTCGAGGGCGTGCAGTTCCACCCGGAGTCGATCATGACGAAGGTGGGGCACGACCTGCTGCGGAACTTTCTCGCGATGCCGAACAAGCAGCCAGCGCAGACGGGGGCACGTGCATGACGACAGCACCGTTGCCGGGTGTGGCGATCCGAGCCGCACTCGTGGCGATCGTGGACCAGCATCGCGACCTCAGCGAAGATGAAGCCGCGGCGTGTATGGAAGAGATCATGGGTGAGGGCGCATCGCCCTCGCAGTTCGGCGCGCTGATGGTGGCGCTGCGCATGAAGGGCGAGACCGTCGATGAGCTGACGGGCATGGCGCGCGTGATGCGCGCGCACGCTCTGCGCGTCGAGGTTTCCGCACGGCCGCTGCTCGACACCTGCGGGACGGGCGGGGACGGGCTGCACACGTTCAACGCCTCGACGGCTTCGGCCTTCGTGGTGGCGGCGGCGGGCGGCAAGGTTGCGAAGCATGGTAATCGCGCTGCGTCATCGCAGTCGGGCTCGGCGGATGTACTCGAAGCGCTCGGTGCGACGATCGCGCTCAATCCTGAGCAGGTCGCGCAGTGCATCGAGACGACAGGCGTGGGCTTCATGTTCGCGCAGGCGTACCACCCGGCGATGCGCTTCGCGGGGCCGCTGCGCCGCGAGCTCGGTGTGCGCACGGTGTTCAATCTGCTCGGGCCACTGACGAACCCGGCGGACGCGCATTGTCGCGTGTTTGGCGTGCCGGACAAGGCGATCGCGGAGAAGGTCGCCAGCCTCGTGGCACGGCTCGGGCTGCGGCATGCGCTGATCGTGACTGGTGACGAAGGTCTCGATGAGATCTCGGTCTCCGGCCCGACGACGGCGTACGAGGTGCGCGGGGCCGAGGTCAGCCAGCGGCAGATCACGCCGGACGAGCTCGGGCTCAAGACGTACAACATCAACGACGTTGCCGGTGGCACGCCGGAAGAGAACGCCACGGTGATGCGCAAGATCTTCACGGGCGAGGGCCCCGAGGCAGTGCGCGACTTCGTCGCTGCCAATGCGGGCGCCGGGCTGTACGTGCTTGGGTTGGCAGCGAGCATTCGGCAGGGGGTCGAGCAGGCGAAGCAGGTGATGGAGAACGGCGACGCTGCGGCACGCCTCGGTGCATTCGTTGAGGCGACGCGTCGTGCCTGAGGTCAGCGCTGCGGATGGCGCTCGTGTCACCGGGACGGTGCTCGACCGCATCGTTGCAGACCGGCGCGAGCGACTGGCCGAAGACCGCGTGGCGGTGCCTGAGTCACGGTTCGCGGAACTTGCCTCGACGCTGCCGGGACAGCGCGTCGAGTTCGCCTCGCGACTACGCGAGGGGCGACGCGGTGCGCCGAGTGGCGCGCGGCTGCGGCTGATCGCGGAG
>JBAXNX010000361.1:0-1558 GCA_037133575.1 Chloroflexota bacterium | reverse complement strand
TCTGCAACGTACGCGCGCGCAAGTGGTGCGAGGTCGATGGGCGGGCGTCGCACGGCCGAGCCGAGCTGTCGCGCCTCCTCGAGCGGCGTGCGGTCAGTACTGAGCCGCACGCCTGCCCAGTTCGCGAACGTCTGGAGCTTCGCCCAGCGCCGCGTCGCCGGCGTCATGCCTCGGAACGGTGTGTCCCATGCGAGCCGACCCGCGCCGCCAAACACGAGTGCCGCCGCGGCCAGCACGAGAATGCCAGTGCCCACGCGCGAAACGAACCGAGCCCATGCGGCCTGCGGCCCCTCAGCCGCCACACCCGAGCCTTCCGCCGGGAGGTCGAGGTCCATGTTCGGGTCGATCGATGGCGCCTCGTCACCGAGATCGCCCACAGCCGGCGTCGCAAGGTCAGTGTCGTCCCCCGGCCGTGTGATCGCGAGGCGCGACGGCGTCGGGTTGAAGTCCACCCAGCCATAGCCCTGGAAGTAGACCTGCGGCCACACCCACGACTGCTGGTCGGTGACGACGAACTGCTTCGTCACCGGGTCGCGCTCCGCGTCACTCAGCGCGAACCCAACGGCGACACGGCTCGGCACACCAAGCGCTCGCAGCATCACCGCCATCGACGAGGCGAAGTAGTCGCTGTACCCCTGCCGCCGATCGAACAGGAAGAAGCGCACGCTGTCGGTCTGCGGCGGCCGAGGACCAATATCGAGCCCGTAGAGGTAGCTGCGGCGCAGGTAGTCCTCCACCTTGATCGCGAGCTTGTACGGCACCTTCTCATCGCCCGCGACCTGACGCGCGAGCAGGCGCACCTCGCTCGGTAGTTCTGCGGGCAGCTGCAGGTAGCGCTCGCGCACGTACTGCGGGTAATCAACGCTTGAGGTGAGAAGACGGTCTGCAGTCGCGGCGCTCATGCTGCCGACGGTGTGGTACTCGGCGTCCGCAACGATGTCGCTCGTGGGCACGACCGCCAGAATATCCTCGGGCGCACCGCCCACAATCGCTCGCGTTCCGATGCTCGATGCGAGCGGCTCACCGAACGTGAACTCGCGCTTGCGTGCGAAGTCGCCAGTGACATGCACGGTCGCCGGAACCGGCAGCCGTACCTGCGCCTTGGTCTGCGCCGTGCCTGCGGTCGCAGCATCGACCGTCAGGCCAGTCAGCGGTCGCTCGGTCGTGGTGTTCAGCTTCCAGCCGTTCGAGGTGTATGTGTCGTAGACCGCGCCACGCAGATACGCCTCAGCAGGCGCATCAACAGACAGCAGCGGATCGGAGCCAAGCTGCACCGAGCCCTGCAGCGGCAACACGTTCTCGAACGTGTGGAGGCCAGTCGAGCGCTTCGAGGACACGCCGATGAACAGCTCGCCGAAGCGCTCGACCCGAGCCGTCACCGGCGAGAGCGCACGCTCCCATATCGACGCAAACGGTCCCCAGTGGTTCGCAGTCGGAATGATCCACGCCGCGATGATCAGCAGCACACCGACCCACGTCGCGAGGTTGAGCACCTCAAGCGACAGCAGCATCGGCGGCGCCTCGCCACCTTCGTCGGTCAGCCGGTCGACGGCGCGCA
>JBAXNX010000360.1:0-1559 GCA_037133575.1 Chloroflexota bacterium | reverse complement strand
TAGCAGGGCTTCGCCCTGCACCCTCCGCAGCGACGACACGATGGGCCTTGATGTTCTGCGGTTGTGAGGGCTGTGCATGCCTCGGAGGCTGGGGTGTGATGGCGGGTTCGGAGGATGGGTGGCGAAGGAGGTGTGGTGATGCCTTACGCAATCCATAAGTCTCGCGCCAAGGGTGGCGGGTACGACATCGTGAAGAAGACAACGGGGAAGAAGGTCGGGCATTCGACGTCACGGGCGAAGGCTGAGGCGTCGGTGCGTGCTCGACATGCGGGGGCGCACTCGGGGTAGGCGGTTGGTCTCGAACGTTGCGTGATGTGGGAGCGCCGGTCTGTGGGCCGGCGCTTCGTTTGGTTAGACTCGGGACATGCGTTTGTGGGTGATGCCGTTAGGTCTGTTGGCTTTGGTCGTGCTTGGTGGCTGCTCCTGGCCTCAGCCGACACCGATCGCGACAGCGTCGTCTCCATCGACGACTGTCACGTCCACGCCTCCGCCATGCGTTCCCGGCGCTCCGACATTGACGACGTTGGTGACCGGATCGACCGGCGACAAGATGGTCGCCGTTGCGACTCGCGGGAATGACCTGCTCCTAGTATCGCTTGCCGATCCAACGCGGCCGAGCATCGTGGTGACGTGCAGCCTCGAAGCTCATTGGGTAGGGATCGCGACGGTGCTCGGGAAGCGGTTCGTATACTTCACTTTGGCGCCATTTCGTCCGCCAGGTGCATACGATCCTGTGAGAGTTGATGTCTATAGGCTGCGAGTCGACGGTGGGCTCGCTGAACGCGTGACGACGGTGACTGCAATTCCTCGCTCGACCATCGTGTCGACTCGAGGTGATGTTAGATATTGGTCTGACGTTCAAACGCAGAACGAGTTTCGTGAGAGCACTGATACCGGCGAGCGGGGTCAATTCATCGCGCTCATCGGCAGAGGTGAGTCATGGTCTCCAGACCTCACTCGATTCTGCAGGCTCAATGACAACGATTTTAATCAAGCAGCAGTGTTTCACGCTGATCAGGAACGCGTACCGCGCGTCGCGTTTACGTCCGCTGGCTCTTCGCCGTATTGCGCGTTCGCGCCGAACGGCGCGCTGGCGATCTTGAATCTATTACCTGGTGCTCAGTTGTTCGCGCTCATGATTTCTGGTCGGTCGATCCCAAACATCAGTTTGCAACGAGATGCTGCTATCGGAGGTTGGAACAGCACGAGCGACGCGGTGCTTATCAAGGATAGTGCCGGTTGGGAATGGATGGGTCTCAACGGCGATGTGACGCCGGTTCCGATCGATAACGTTGGGATCGAAGCGCTCGTCTCGAACGGGTAGCAGAACGCCGGCTCGTGGGAGCCGGCGTTCTGTTGTGTGTGCGTTGTGATTCGTTAGCTGGCGACGCGGGCGGCGGCTTCGATGCGCTCGAAGGTGTATTCGCCGTTCGTGTCGATGTCGACTCGGACGCGGTCGCCGGGGGCGAAGTCTCCCGCCAAGACGCGCTTGGCCAATGCGTTCTCGACTCGACGCTGGATGGTGCGGCGCAGGGGGCGGGCACCGTAGGTCGGGTCGT
>JBAXNX010000359.1:0-1559 GCA_037133575.1 Chloroflexota bacterium | reverse complement strand
CGCAGCACGGTCACCTGAGACTGGAACGCGTTCGCGATCGCCTCGGCGTGCTCGACCGCGCGGTCGGACAGTTCCGAGCCGTCATGCGTCAGCAGGACATGGGTATACAACATCGCCGGCTCCCCACTTGCGAGGGCGCTATGCACCTCACAATCGAGAGCCTAGGCGCGGAATCGAGACATTCGAGGCGTTCTCGCACGCTTCGTGCGTTGCAAGAACCTCTCAGTGTGTTGGTGTGGGCGCGGGATCTTGCGTGAGCTGGCTTAAGCGCAGTCCTCGCATCCGGGGCGACAGGATAAGGATGCTCGCGCCGATGCTGAAGGCGATGAACGTGATCGTCGCGCCGACCGCTGGCGCACCGAACACGTCGGCGCTCGCGCCCGCGATGATCCCGCCGATCGGCATGATCAGCATTGCGAGCTGCAGCACGCTCGCCATCGAGCCGCGCAGGTGCTCGGGCGCCAGCAGCTGCAGCACCGTCGTGTTCGTCGTCGTGTAGAGCGACTCCGCCGTCCCGGCGATCACGAGGAACGGTACCGAGATCCAGATGTTCCCTGTCGTGCCCGCGACGATCGAGAAGATCACCTCGGACCCGGCAAAGATCAGCAGCGCGACCATCTGTAGCATCCCGCGCCGGTCGACCCGGTTGAGTGAGGCCGTCAGCAGTCCGCCAAACAGCCCGCCGAACCCGATCGACCCCACAAGGATCCCGAGCACGTCCGCGCCCTGGTGGAACACCTGCTTCGCGAAGATCGGTAGTAGCGCTCCGTGCAGCGGGATGATGAACATCGGTGAGATCAGGCTGATCGCCAGCACCAGCCGCGCTCGAGGTTCGGTCAGCACGAAGCCATAGCCCTCGCGCACGCTCTCGAAGAACGGCTTGCGGTTCGCCGTCCGCTGCACCTGCTCGGTGCGGATCAGCAGGATCGTCACCATCACGCTCGCGTAGGCGACGCCCTGTAGGAAGAAGTTGTTCGCCGGCCCGAACGCCACGATCAGCAGCCCGCCAATCGCCGGTCCAATCGATCGCGCGAGGCTGAACGCGAACCACGACAGCGCCACCGCATTCGGAATCACATTCCGCGGCACGAGGTCGAACACGAACGTCTGCCGCGCCGGCAGGTTGAACGTCTGCGCCGTCGCGATCAGGAACGTGAACAGGAAGAGGTGCCAGATCTGCAGCGTCCCCGCCAGCAGATCGAAGCCGACGAGGAAGGTCAGTATGAACATGCAGAACTGGCTGATCGCGATGATGCGATTGCGCGGCACTCGGTCCGTCGCCACCCCCGCCGCCGGCGAGAACAGCAGGATCGGAATCGTCCGCATCAGGTTGACCGCGCCGAGGGTGCTCCCCGATCCGGTCATGTCGTAGACCACCCACCCCATCACCGTCTGCTGGATCCACGCCCCCGCCGCCGTGGCGAGGTCGCCGATCCACAGCAGCCGATAGTTGCGGTAGGAAAACGCATGGAACGTCCCCATGCGAGCGGGCTCGGTCGGACTGACCTCGGGCTGGTGATCCTCAGTGGCCTGTGTCACGGACGAGCCTCCGACAGTGC
>JBAXNX010000358.1:0-1561 GCA_037133575.1 Chloroflexota bacterium | reverse complement strand
CCCGAAGATCATCCACAGCGGTACGCTCACGCAGGACCTCGGCCCGCTCACCGCGGGCACGCACACCGTCACCGTCGTGCTCGGCCAGCTCAGCCACACCGCCTGTGACGCTCGAGGCTCCACGACGTTTATCGTCGGGCAGCTCGCCGCCGCCCCGGTCGCCCCGAAGTCCGGCAACGCCGGCCTCGCCTCGTCCAGCACGAGCGCGCTCGTCGTGGTGCTGCTCGTCGCCGTCGCGACAGCCATTGTTATCGCCGCCCGCTTCTGGACCCCGCGCAACAAGGGCTAGCTACAGCCGTGAGTTACAGCCCGATCGCGATCGGCTCGCCCGGCATCACCCCGCCGATGATCGGTGCCACGAGCTCGCCCAGCGCTCGAGGTGCGAACAGCGTGTTGTCGGCCGCCTGAATCTCGTCGAGGCTCCACCATCGGTGCCCGATCAGCCACGCCAGTTCCGCCGTGTCGCTGTTCTGCTCCGTCGAGATCTCGATACCTGCGGCAACGCGTGCCACGAAGAAGTGCTCGATGTGCAGCACCGGCTCGCCCGGCAGGCGCGACCGCCGGATCCACACGCACGGCCCGAGCACATCGAGTACCAGCGTGGTCTCCTCGGCGATCTCGCGCACCGCAGCTTGCTCGGGCGACTCGCCGGGTTCGAGGCCACCACCGGGCGGCACCCACACGAATCCTCGATCCGTCCGCAGGTGCTGCATCAGCAGCAGCCGATCGTCGCTGTCGATCAGCAGCACCCGTGCCGCCTGCCGCTCGAGAGGGTGGTCGGTCGTCATCGCGCTATAGGTCGAGATTGATCGGCGGGTCGGGTAGCGCCACCAACAGCGCCTCGAGGAGATCCCCAAGGCCGGGCGGAAAGAACGTCTGGTCAGTGGCCGCGAGAATCTCCGCGGCCGTCCACCAGCGATGGAGCGCGATCGCACTCGCCTCGATGTCACTGGCGAACTCCGGCGAGATCCGCCCGAGCCGGTCCACACGCACGATGAAGTACTGCTCAGCCGCCTCGTACCGCAGCCCATCCCACCCAAACGTCGTCGTCCGAGTCCACACAATCGGCCCCAGCTCCAGGTTGACCGCGCCGATCTCTTCGCCCATCTCGCGGTACGCGGCGTCCTCGTACGTCTCGTCTTGCTCCAGCGCGCCACCCGGTGTGAACCAGAAGTCCGGCACGTCCGCCGGAGAGTCCGTCGCGTGAAACAGCAGCAACTCGTTGTCCGCATTGATCACGAGCACGCGCGCCGAAGGCCGCCGAATCGGTGCATCGAGTGTCATCTGCTCATCCGTCCGCTGCGCGGTCGATCGGTCCGCCAGGCTTGCACTAGTAACGATGCCACAGAAACGAACATGCCGTGTCTCGATGTGAGACACGGCATGACGAGTATCAACACTGGCTAGCGACGGAGCCCTGTGCCCCCGTCACCTGCGTACGAGCACTACTCGTACAGCTTTACCACCTCGACCTTGTCGCCCGCGGCGTCGGTGCAGAGCCCGCAGAGCGTGCACTCATCGAGGTTCTTCTCGACCGTGACGAGCTTCGAGCCGTCCTCGG
>JBAXNX010000357.1:0-1587 GCA_037133575.1 Chloroflexota bacterium | reverse complement strand
CCGAAGAACTCGACCTCGACGCCCTCGTTGGCGGGAGGGACGTCGATCAGCATGGCGACGATGTTCCGGTGCTTGAGGGCGCGGAGGATGCTCGGGCCCATGCGCTCGGCGGGGATGATCTCCATGCCGAGCGCACGCCTCGACCCGAGCACGAGGTCATTGAGGCGCGCGTCCGCGAAGGTGTCGGCGATCACGGAGATCGGGGCGTGCTCGGCGACCGCGGCGGCACCGACGTCCCAGTTCCCGTAGTGCATGGTCACGAACACGATGCCGCGATCCTCGCGCGTGGCGTCGAGGGTGTCCCAGCCGTCGAAGAGCACGCGGCGGCTCACCTCGGCGGCATCGACGCTGGTGAAGCGCAGGAAGTCGACGAGGTAGATGGCGTAGTTCTCAAACGAGCGTCGCGCGAGGTGCTCGACTGCGTGCTGCGGCGCGTTGGGGCCGAGCACGTGCCGCATGTTCTGGATGCAGCGCCGCCGACCACCTGCCCACACGTAATACACGGCGGCGCCGCAGACCTCGGCGACCCTGTAGGCCACCGGGAGCGGCGCCGCCTGTGCGAGCGCGCTGGCGATGCGAAACAGTCGGTACAACATCGCCGCGAGTCTACTGGTGCGGACGTTAGCCCGCGATGAACGCTTCGAGGTCGTCGCGCGCGATGTCGTCGTGCACCTGCTTCGGCGGCGACTTCATGAAGTACGCCGATGGCTCGTAGAGCGGGCCGCTGATGCCGCGGTCGAGCGCCAGCTTGGCGCAGCGCACCGCGTCGATAACGACGCCGGCCGAGTTCGGGCTGTCCCAGTCCTCGAGCTTGAGCTCGACGTTCAGCGGCACGTTGCCGAAGGTCGTGCCTTCGAGGCGAATGAAGGCCAGCTTCTTGTCGGTGAGCCACGGCACGTAGTCGGAGGGGCCGACGTGCACGTCGGTGTCCGGCAGCGGGATGCCGTCGATCTGCGAGGTGACGGCGTTGGTCTTCGAGATCTTCTTCGACTCCAGGCGCTCGCGTTCGAGCATGTTCATGAAGTCGGTGTTGCCGCCCACGTTCAGTTGGTACGTGCGGTCGAGGTGCACACCGCGGTCCTGGAACAGGCGGACGAGCGTGCGGTGGATGATCGTGGCGCCGACCTGCGACTTGATGTCGTCGCCGACGATCGGCACGCCGGCCTCGCGGAAGCGGTCGCCCCAGTACTGCTCACGGGCGATGAAGACGGGGATGCAGTTCACGAAGGCACAGCCGGCGGCGAGCACCTGCTCGACGTACCACTTCGTGGCCTCCTCGGAGCCGACGGGGAGGTAGTTGATGACGACGTCGGTCTTGGTGTCCTTGAGGATCTTCACGATGTCGGCGGTCTGGCCGGGAGCCTTGGTGATGACCTGCGAGAGGTACTTGCCGAGGCCGTCGTGGGTCATGCCTCGAGAGACCGTGACGCCGGTCTCCGGCACGTCCTGGAACTTGATGGTGTTGTTCTGGCCCGACTCGATCGCCACGGAGAGGTCCTTACCGACCTTCTCGATGTCGATGTCGAAGGCGGCGACGAAGTTGATGTCGCGAATGTGGTAGCCACCGAGCACGGGGTGCATCAGGCC
>JBAXNX010000356.1:0-1595 GCA_037133575.1 Chloroflexota bacterium | reverse complement strand
CCGCCCTCGGTCTCTTCCATCACCTTCAGCGCGTAGTACCCGTCCGCCGGATTCCCGATCGCGAGCGACCGAGCAATCGTGTTTGGCTTCTGCGGCACGAAGTTCAGGGTGTGGTTCGCGTATGCCGTCGCGATCGGCGAGCAGCCTTCGGCCTGCGCACCGGACATGCGCACGTGCGGCTCATCGATCAGCCCGACCTTGTGCAGCTCCTGGAAGCCCTTCCAGATCTTCGTGAACAACGAGCCCGACGCCATCGGCGCGACCACGCGCTGCGGCGTGCGCCAGCCGAGCTGCTCCGCCACCTCGTACGCGAGCGTGCGCGAACCCTCGGCGTAGAACGGCCGCACGTTGATGTTCACGAACGCCCACGGACGCGATCCCGCGAGCTCCGTACAGAGCCGGTTCACGTCGTCGTAGTTGCCATCGACCATCACCAGGTTCGGCGCGTACACCGCGCTGCCGACGACCTTGCCCTCTTCGAGGTCCTGCGGAATGAAGACGTATGCCTCCATGCCCGCTGCCGCCGCATGGGCCGACACCGAGTTCGCGAGGTTGCCCGTGCTCGCGCACGCCATCGCCGTGAACCCGAACTGTCGAGCGCGCGCAATCGCCACGCTCACCACGCGATCCTTAAATGACCACGTCGGGTTCGTCGTGTCGTTTTTGATCCACAGCGTGTCGAGCCCGATCGCCTTCGCCAGCCGATCAGCCTTGATCAGCGGCGTGAAGCCCGTTCCGATGTCCACCTTGTATGCGGGGTCGCACGGCAGCAGCGCTTCATAGCGCCAGATGCTCGTCGGGCCGCGCTCGATGCTGTCGCGCGTCACCGCGGCGCGAATGCCGTCGTAGTCGTACGCAACTTCGAGTGGCCCAAAGCAGTACTCGCACGAGAAGATCGGCGCGAGCGGATACTCGCGGCCACACTCTCGGCATCGCAGAGCCTGTTCAAACGACATGGGTCTTGCTCTCACTCCGTGCCACCTCAGGGGCGGCATCACGATGCTGCTGGTTCGTTCTGTGACGCCCGAGACGCGCGAACGCGTTCGGGCTAGCGCATCACCATGTGGCGCATGCCACACAGCACGACAGGAGCGGTCATCAGCTGGAGCGGAGTCGAGATCACGAGGATCACAGAGGACGCCTTCCAGTTCATCTCTCCCGGCGGACTTCGCCAGGGCGGACTTGGCACCGTGGTCAGCCCGGCGAAGGGTCTAACTCGGTTGCCGTGGCTTCACAGGGCCGATGCCCTCCACCACTCTCGATGAACCGCACTCATGTGCGCCCACCGAGGCTAGAAGCCGCCCGCCATATCTGTCAACCAACACCGCGTAAACGAACTCCCGAGCTCACCCCGCAACCTCCGAGCAATCCCCTTCGAGTCCGCCCGCCACGCTCTGCTGCAAACGTGAGCAGTCCGAGCCGCGCGCGGCGACCCACATCCCGTACCTCGAGTCCTCACCTTGCTCGCCCCGGAACGCGAGCGAGTGCGAAGCACAGCTCGCGGCGGAGTCGTGGCCCCAACGCTTCGAGTCCACACCATGCCCTCCGGAGGGAGCGCGAGGGCGAAGCCCTCGCATAAGGGCGGGCGGGTGGGC
>JBAXNX010000355.1:0-1600 GCA_037133575.1 Chloroflexota bacterium | reverse complement strand
GCAGTCGCGCGAGGCACTGCTCGGACTGCTCGAGACGGGGATCGCTGAGGTGACGGACCTACTGAAGGAGCTGCCGGACGCGTCATGGGGCCGGCCGGGTCAGCACCCGGACGATGGGCGTCGCTCGATCAAGCAGCACGCTCGTGCGATGCGTGCGCACTTCGACGAGCACCTGGCTCAGCTGGGGAAGATGGCCTGAGTCGTACTCGAACTGTTGAGGCGTGAATGCGAAGCCCCGGTGTGAACCGGGGCTTTCTGCTGTGGCGGTCCCGTCAACGTCGATCCAGAAAGCAGTACTCAGTGACACCCGGCATCCTACAACTGCGCGCGGTCGAGGTTGTTACGGCTCGTTAATAGGGCCGCATCTCGTGTTTGCATCTCGGACTGCAGGGCAGTTCGATACTCGAGATATGGACGTACAACGACTTCGCGCGGCCGTACCGCGATCGATCCCGACGTGGGCCTGGCGTATCTGTCGGTTTGTTGGACTCGCGGTTGCGTGTGGTCTCGGGGTGTTGGCCGGGGCGGCGCTGGTCGCGTTGCAGATCCTCGGGTGGATGAACATGGGCTGGGCGCTCGTAATCGCGTTGGCCGTGCTCACGCTCGCCGTGACAGCAGGCCGGCAGCTATCGGTCACGGCCTCGCGACGACGGCAATCCGAGGATCGTGCGGCGATCGCAGCGATCCCAGCGGTGGGTGAGTGACACGATCCACTTCCGTCACCCCAACGGTTGGTGCCATGCGAGCGGTGCTGGCGCTTGGTGCGGTACTCGTCCTTACGATCGCGAGCGATCTCTTCATGTTCCACGCGCACACTGATCGCTGGTTCGCCTGGCACGTCGAGTCGCCCGTTACCGCGCCATTCCTCGGATCCTTCTATGCGACCGCGTGCCTGCTCGCGGTGGCGAGCTATCGCCGACGGCGGTGGGCCGAGGCACGGGTGGGCATTCCCGGGGTATTCGTGTTCGTGTGCCTCACGCTCTGGGTGACCGTGGTGCATCTGGATCGGCTGCAGTTTCGGAGTCCCGGGCTGGCGCCGCTGGTCAGCTACGCATGGGTCGTTGTGTACGCCGTCGATCCGCTGCTGATCCTCGGTGCGTGGCTCCTCCAACGAACCGCTGCGGGTAGCGAACCGCCGCGACGGGCGCCGGTACCGGGTTGGTACCGCTGGGCGCTCGTGGCACTCGCGTGCGAAATGCTGAGTGGTGGGATCTTGCTTGTGGGCTGGCCAACGGTGGCGCTGTCGGCGTGGCCATGGCCGGCGAGTGCGCTAGATCTCGGCGCGATTGGCGCCTGGGTGGTCGGGCTTGCGATCGTCGTCGGGCAGGCGGCGTGGGAAAGCAGCTGGGAGCGGATCGAGGTGGCGGTCACGAGCGCGACGTTGCTCGGGGTGCTGCATCTCCTCGTGCTGTGGCAGTTCCGCGCCACGCTCGCCGACAACATCTCCAGCCGTGCGCTGATAGCGACCGCGTTGAGCGTGCTTCTGATCGGCGCATACGGCGTGGTCGCTGCGAGACGAGCAGCGCATACGGCGGTACCGGTCGGCACACCCCATAGTGGGCGAGGGTCATCTTTCGACATGATCTGTGCTGCCGAGAGA
>JBAXNX010000354.1:0-1619 GCA_037133575.1 Chloroflexota bacterium | reverse complement strand
TTGGTAATCGAACCTGTATAGACCCCGTCGCCGTCCCGGATGCGCGCTTGCTGCTTGTCCCGTTAGCCCCACGCGAGGCGCTCCTGGAGGTGCCGTTCAGGCGGTAAATATTATGGGCCGCGTGGCGCGACACGAAACTGGGATGAAATGACCGATCCGTCTCCTGCATCAAGGAGGCGAGCGTCATGCGTTCACGCCAGAACCACAGGACAGGTGCGTCTTGATGAAGGCCAGTTCGACGCTCTTGGCGCGAAATCCTCTTGCAGCACCGGCAGCCGCACGAGACAGAACACTTCGCAGGCGGCCGGCCTTGCCAAGGCCTGTCCGTTCTACCAAACTCGACCTCAAGAAGCAGGTCATCCGGTGGATGTCGCCTGATGTATCGACCCGGCCTAGCCGTGATGCGGCCGTCCCGCTCCTTGCCGCCGAGGATTCCCGCGATGAAGTTGTACTTCCACCCCGTCTCGACCACCAGCCGGCCGATCGTGCTGTTCGCCGCCGACAGCGGCATCCCGCTCGAGCTTGAGGTGGTCGACCTGTTCACAGGCGCGCACCTGCAGCCGGCGTTCGCCGCGATCAACCCGAGCCGGCAGGTGCCTGTGCTGGAGGACGGCGACTTCCGGCTGACGGAGAGCTCGGCGATCCTGAAGTACCTGGCCGAGAAGGTCGGCTCGCCCGCCTATCCGGCGGACGACATCCGGCGACGCGCACGGATCAACGAGACCATGGACTGGCTGAACACCGGCCTGTACCGCGACCTCGGCTACGGTCTGATCTATCCGCAGGTGCTACCGAACTACCGGCGCGAGGACCCGGCGGTGCAGGGCGCGACGCTCGAGTGGGGCGCGCGCAAGGCCCGCGACTGGCTGACGATCCTCGACCGCCACATCATCGGCGACAACCGCTACCTCTGCGGCGATACGATCTCCATCGCCGACTACCTCGGCATGGGGATGCTGACGCTCGGGGAGGTCACGAAGTGCGACTATTCCGGCTTCCCGAACGTCTGCCACTGGCTCACCGACATGCGCGACCGGCCGAGCTACGCGCCGACCCACGAGGCGTTCTACCTGTACTTCGTCGCGCCCTACAAGGACGCCAAGTTCGTCGGGCTGTGACCGGCCCGCGCCGGGCGGCCCGCCTCCCGCGGGGACATCGATCATGATCCGCGGCCTCCACCACAACGCCTACCGGTTGTGCTTACTCAAAACTCCAAAAATCCCAGCAAGTGTAGCGTTTCTCGTGCCAGAGCCATACCCTCATCGGCATGCTCCCGCTTCTGTCCGCCCTCGGTTCCCTGCTCTCGTTCCGGGTTCGTAGTCGCCTCACCCTGGAACTCGAACTCGTCGCTCTGCGGACATAAGGTGACTGTCCTGCGCCGGCAACGCTGCGCCATCAATACGAGCGGCGCGCAGCCTGAACTTCTTGAAGTGACTGAACCCGTACTGCCGACCGTTGTGCCGTCCGCAATTACGTCGCTCGGATGTAGGCGCGCTCAGAACTCATGCGCGGAGGCCGCGTCGCAAGAGAGCGGCGCGCCCTTCGATCACTGAGCATCGTCAACCGTGGCCTTCATCGGCACACCGATGTCAGGGCCGCATCGATTTTTGAGCAAGGAC
>JBAXNX010000353.1:0-1619 GCA_037133575.1 Chloroflexota bacterium | reverse complement strand
CTCGATGCTAGACGGCGACCGGCAGGTGCCGCATCCCCCGCAGCACGAAGGTGCTGCTGCGCTCCGGCGTCCCCGCCAGCTCGAGCGTCGGCAGATGCGACAGCAGCGCCTCGAACGCCACGCGGCCCTCGAGCCGTGCGAGCGGCGCACCCAGGCAGAAGTGTGGCCCCCGCCCGAACGCCAGGTGGTCATTGTCCGCACGTGCGATATCAAAGCGGTCCGGCTCGGCGAAGCGCGCCGGGTCGCGGTCAGCCGCCCCGATCATCACCAGCACAACCGCGCCCTTGGCGATCGCCGTCCCACGAATCTCGGTGTCCTCAGTCGCGATGCGCACGACCGCCTGCACTGGGCTGTCGTACCGCAGCATCTCCTCGACCGCCGCAGGTGTGAGCGATGGATCCGCACGCAGTGCCGCGAGTTGTTCCGGCGCATCGAGCAGCGCGAATGCCCCGTTGCCGATCAGGTGCGTCGTCGTCTCGTGCCCGGCCACCAACAGCACCGTGATGAACGCGAGCAACTCGTCACGGCTCAGCCGCGAGCCCTCGCTCTCCGCCTGCACCAGCGCCGAGATCAGGTCCTCACGCGGCTCGGCCTGGCGCTGCTCGATGATCGAAGTCATGTACTCGATCAGCTCAGTCGCCGCGGCCTTCACGTCCTCGAACATCGCGTGCGTCGGCATCGGCCGCGTCGTCTCCGCGATCGCCGACGACCATCGTCGGAACAGCGGTCGGTCCTCACTCGGCACACCGAGCAGTTCCGCGATCACGATCACCGGCAGCGCTTCCGCGAACGTCTTGACGAGGTCGAACGGCTCGCTCCGTGGCGCGTCGTGCAGCAGGAACTCGGCGATATCCGCGATCCGCGGCTCGAGCTCCGCTACAACTCGAGGCGTGAACGCTCGACTCACGATCCCGCGCAGCCGCGCATGCACCTCGGCGTCCGAGTTCAACACGGTCGGGACGAGGCCCAACGGGAGCTCGCCCCGCCGCTGCCGGATCACGTCTGCCAGCTCCCGCGACGCGTTCATCGGATTGTTCGAGAACACACGAGGATTCCGCAGCACCGCGTCACAGTCCTCGTACGTCGTCAGCACCCACGCCGCGAGCGTCTCCGAGTAGTGCACCGGCTCCGTGGCCCGCAACGAGGCGTACGCCGGGTACGGATCGCGCTCGAACGATGGCAGGAAGGGATTGAAGATTGGCATCGCACTGATCGTACTGCGCCCTCCGTACCCGTCGATGGCGGAAACCCGCTACGTCCGCTTCGCGGGGACGCTGGTACGATCGAGGTCCACCGGATGCCCATCCGGGTGCAGGGCCTGCCACGGGAGTGACCGTGTTCTCAGTCGTAATCGACTTCGTTTCGATGCTGCCGTTCCTCGGTCGCAACCAGCCGCCGCGCAGCCGCCTCGGACGTCTCGTCCCGCTCGCGCTCACCGTCATCGGGCTCTGGCTGCGCTGGCGCTGGCTGCGCATTAAGCGCTGGCACTACGGCGACGAGATGATGCGCGGCGCCACCCACGAGTTTCATCTGCTCGCCGCGCACACAATGGTGAACCGCGCCATCCGCCAGCAGGGCCTGATCATCAAGACCTGCCAGTTCCTCGGCAGCCGCGCCGA
>JBAXNX010000352.1:0-1620 GCA_037133575.1 Chloroflexota bacterium | reverse complement strand
AGATCTGGCAGGTCATCCAGGACGCGAAGCTCGACAACGACCTCTCGGCGCTGCTCAACGCCGACGGCTCGATGTCCGGCCACATCCACATCTGGGATCCCGCCACCCATGAGGATGGCGTGCCGTATTCAATCTCCGACCTCACCGCCTCGGACTTCCGCCATCTCGTCGAGGCGATTCACGCCTACACCCACGAGCTGACCGGCGCACCGATTCGCGACGGCCTGCACACCCTCGGCCATATCCCCGTCGGTGAACAGCTCGTCGAGTTCGTCTCGATGCTCACGAGGTTGCCCAACGGCGCAGTCCCTTCGCTGCGCGATGCCCTCGCGCGCGCCTTCGGCCTCGACATCGACGCGCTGGTCGAGAACCCTGGCGCGCCCCTCACCGATGCCCCGAGTGCGCTCGCATCAATCGCGATGAAGCCACTCAATGCGCACGCCGACGCACTCGACACGCTGCATGACCTCGCGCTTGAGCTGCTGCGCATCCTCGACGCACACGACTTCGCGCCGAGTGCGATCGACGCCACCCTCGCCACACTCTCGAGCACACTCGACACATCCGAGGTCGCCGCAACACTCCGTTTCATCACCGCGCGCATCGTCCCCGGCCTGCGCCGCGCCGACGACGAGCTCGCGCACGTCCTCGATGCACTCGACGGTCGCTACGTCCCGGCCGGCCCGAGTGGTGCACCGACGCGCGGCATGGCCCACGTGCTGCCGACCGGCCGCAACTTCTACGCCGTCGACCCACGCGTGGTGCCGAGCCCGACCGCATGGCAGACCGGACAGCTCCTCGCGAGTGGGGTGCTCGATCGCTTCCTCCGCGAGGAAGGCCGCTACCCCGACTCCATCGGCATCTCGATCTGGGGCACGAGTGCGATGCGCACGCAGGGCGACGACATCGCGCAGGTGCTCGCACTGCTCGGCGTGCGCCCCCGCTGGCAGATGGAGAGCCGACGCGTCATTGGCCTCGAGGTCATCCCACTCGCCGAGCTCGGCCACCCACGCGTCGATGTCGTGTGTCGTATCTCCGGCTTCTTCCGCGACGCCTTCCCCCACGCCATCGCGCTCCTCGACGAGGCGTTCGACCTCGTCGCTGCGCTTGAAGAGCCCGACGACCAGAACTACGTGCGCCGCAACCGCCACGCCGAGCAGACCCGTCTCGTCGCCACCGGCCTCACCGACGACGAAGCGTGGCGGCAGGCCGGCTTCCGCATCTTCGGCAGCCCACCCGGCACCTATGGCGCCGGCATCCTCCAGCTCATCGATGAGCGCCAGTGGCACAGCGACGCCGACTTCGCGGAGACCTACGTGAATTGGGGCGGCTACGCCTACACCCGCGCTGCCTACGGCGTGGACGCGCGCGATCGCTTCCGCACCGCGCTCGCTGGCGTGCAGATCGCGCTGAAGAACCAGGACAACCGCGAGCACGACATCTTCGACAGCGACGACTACCTTCAGTTCCACGGCGGCATGACCGCGACCATCCGCTCGCTTACCGGCACGAACCCGAAGCGCTACTTCGGCGACTCGCAGGACCCCGCGCGCCCACGCGTGCGTGACCTCAAGGAGGAAGCGCTGCGCGTCTTCCGCACGCGCGTCGTGAACCCCAAGT
>JBAXNX010000351.1:0-1639 GCA_037133575.1 Chloroflexota bacterium | reverse complement strand
TACCGAGTCGTCTACGACGGCCCCGGCGGCACCGTCTTCACCTACCGCGCCGCCCAGCCCGCCAACTTGGCCGCTCGCTAACGTTGCACTAGCCCACGACCCGATGCGCTCGCCTGCACGCTACAGTCGATCAGTATCGTCTCCCGAGGTGCGAGTGACCGTGTCGTCCGACGATCAGCGAGAAGACCCGCTGGTGCTCCTGCAAGATCGCGTCTTTACGCGACTTAGCGAAACGCTGCGGAGAACCCAACCCGATGCTGCTGCGGCGTTCGACGCTCACCCGCCACGTTCGAGCCCGAATGCGATGGCTACATTTGTTGCTCGCCACAACCTGCGAAGTGTTCAACCTTGGGCGCAACTCGCGACGCGTGTCCTGAATGTTCGTCTTGGGCTCGACGAGCTTGCAGCTACGCAGGCCTTACTGGCGCGCGCATCGAACGGCCGGGAAGCCTGGGTGTTGCTGCAGCATTCCTTCGTCGCGAGCGCCTCATGCTTAGAGCGCGTTGACGCCCTATTGAAGGCAGCGTCACGCGGGAAGAAACCGGTCGTTGGGACTGACATTACTGACGCACTGACGGCACGGGTGAGCAAGATGAGGAACAGTCGTGCCCTCGATGAACTTCGGAACGGCGCAGCACACGGACTTCACGCGATCCCCGATGGGTATGGTGCCAGCCCGGAGAAACTCCTGGGCTGGGAATTCATGGCTCTGAACGGCGAGACCGGCTCAGAAATGTTGCTCGACTTCTACGACCGCGGGTGGGCCTCCTATACCCGGCGCGTAGAGCGCGCGCGCCGGTTTGCTGTCCAAGTGGTCGCACTCACGCTCAAGGTCACAACCACCTTGCTCGATCAAATCCCGGAACCACCTAAGAACTGACACGGACGGACGCCGCCCTAGTCGCTGCCGCACACATCGCTCGAGACCGGGCGGGCGAGACACTGCACGGCCCGCCATAAAGGCGGGCCGTTCCGCATCGGCAGCCACCGCCAACACCCCCACGCCCCATATCGCGAGGTTCACCGCGCGCGCTCGGCTCCGCGAAACCACCGAGTCGTCTACGACGCCCCTGGCGTAATCTCGGCACAACCGAGGAGGCGACGATGACAACATCATTCCGAGTAGGCGCGGCAATCCAGGGACGCGACGCCGCAGAAGCAGTCGCCCAGATCCGCCAGGCCGAAGCAGCCGGTGTCGAAGCAGCGTGGGCCACCATCGGTGGAGCCGGCGGCGACGACCCGATTGCCGCCTACGCCGCAGCGCTCGTGCAGACCGACCGCATCCTGCTCGGTACCGCGATCATCCAGACGTGGCCACGCCACCCCGTCCTCATCGCGCAGCAGACACTCGCCCTCGACGCGCTCGCACCAGGCCGCTTCCGCCTCGGCATCGGCCCCGCGCACGAAGGCAACATGGAGCGCACCTACGGCGTCGACTTCAAGGCGCCCCTCACCAACCTGCGCGAATACCTCACGATCCTCACCGCCCTCCTGCACAGCGGCGAGGTCGACTTCGTCGGCAAGCAGGTCACGGCACGCACGCGCATCCGCACCACCACCGACACCCCCGTCATGGGCTCCGCACTCCGCCCTCGCTCGTTCGAGCTCTGCGGTGCACTCGCCGACGGCGCGATCTCAT
>JBAXNX010000350.1:0-1642 GCA_037133575.1 Chloroflexota bacterium | reverse complement strand
ACCTCGTGAAGCACCTCACCGACGCCGAGCTCGACACCTTCCTGCTCGAGGTGCGTCGCGTCCTCGTCGGCGGCGGACTCGCCGTCATCTGGGACTTCGCCCCCACCGGCGACGAGCGCCTCGATCGCTGGAACCGCTTCGTGCTCTCCACCGGCGTCCACGACCTGCAGCTCCGAGGCACCCGCGACCTGATGCAGCGCGCCACCGCCAACGGCTACGAGCTCGTGCGCGACGCACGCCTCCGCCCGTTCATCGTCCCGCCTATCCCGCGCGCCTCGATCTTCATCGGCAAGGCCCCCGAGGGCTGGCACGGCCCGGACAACGACCCGCACGAAACGAATACGGACGACTGATGCCTGACCTCGAGAACTGGATCGCCCTCGTCGCGCTGATCATCGGCCCCGCCGCGATCATCGTCTTCAGCTTCCGTGCCATCCGCCGAGGCGAAGCGCGAGCGCTCGAGGCGCGCCGCACCAGCTACCGCACCGAACGCGCCGCCGGCGCCACCCACACCGAAGCACTCCAACGCTCCGGCGCCGCCGAAGAAGAAGTCTTCGACCTCAACCGCTAGGTCTGACGAAGCACACAGTTGTAGGCTCGCCGCGTGCAGCCACACATCGTCTTGGACATGGACGGCGTCCTCGCTGACTTCATTGGCGGCCTGTTACCGGTGGTGAGTGATGTCCTCGGGCGCGAGGTGCGGGAAGAGCACATCACCGAGTACTACTTCGAGCATGCCCTGCGGATCGAGCCCGCCGTGTGGACGGCACTCTGGGAAGCGCATGAGCACAGGCTCTATCGCGAGTGCCTTCCCTATCCCGGCGTCCACGAAGGCCTCAAACGGCTCGCGCAATTGGGCCGCCTGAGCATCCACACCGCACGGCCCGTGCAGGCAGAAGCGGCGACGCGGGCGTGGATTTCCGAGCACCTTGGTCTCGAGCTCGACGTACGGTTCTTCCCCGGCGCCGTGAAGTACACCGCCGCCTACGAGGTGGACTACTTCGTCGATGACAACCTCAGCGAGATCGCGTCAGCGCAGGCGGGGCGCGGCTTTGTGATGGATCGACCGTGGAACCGGACTGGCGCTGCAGCCGCCACTCGGAGGGTCTCGAGCCTCGAAGAGGTGGCCGCTCACATCGAGGCTGACCTAGCTCGGTAGTTGAAGTTCTATGTCGGCAGAAAGCCGTCACGGCGCAAGTTGGCGATCGTCGTTGCCAGGGAAGACTCGAGTTCCGGATCGAGGCGGTAGTAGTCCACGAGCTGGAACAGCACGAGTAGGACTCCTTTCACCTCATCCGCGAGTGCGGCCCGGTCCGGCTCGCCGTACTTCTCCCGCTTCACTCCGCTGTTCTCGAACAGGTTGACCTGCTGGGCGAGTTCCCCAGCCTTCTCTAAGAGCCGAGTCATAATTTGGTACGGCTCATTGCCGTCAGGAAACTTCTTGAGGAGCCCAGCGTCTGCGGCTCGAACGTGCTCAAGCACGGCTGCCTCCTGGAACAACTACCTGGCTAGCTTCGGTACAGCGAGTAGCGATCAACGACCGCGCGCACACCCTCCGGCACGATCACGTCCGTCGACTCACCAGCGCGAATGCGGTTCCGCACATCCGTGGACGAGATGTCGAGTGACACCATCGCCACCG
>JBAXNX010000349.1:0-1646 GCA_037133575.1 Chloroflexota bacterium | reverse complement strand
CACTCGAGGCCGAGTGTCATCGCGTACTCGAGCCGGAGCTTGTTGAAGTCTTTGCGGATCAGCTCCTTGGGGATTGGAATCGTGTACTTGAGGCCGCCGACGTTGGCTTGGTCGAGGTAAATCGAGCGCAGCGCGCGGTCGTTCATGATCACCGTCACGGTTGAGCGATCTGGAACCAGCAGGTTCGAGTGCGAGAACTCAACGGTCAGTAGCGATTTCTCGCCGAGCGTGAAGTCGCCGGGGCCAGGGAAGAAGTATTCCTGCGCCACACGGTTGCCTACCGCGCGCTGGTCGGCGAAGCCGAGGTCGGCAAGTCGTGTGAGGCCTCGGTTGGCAGCGAGTTCCTCGATGGTCCCGGCACGGGCAGTCGAGGTGCCTGTAGCGGTGGCAGTAGCTGTGCTACCAGGCCCAGGAGGCGTCTGCGCGCCTGCAAGGCTGGCGAGGCCCATCAAGGCTGCCAGCGCCACAATGCCTGCGGCTAGCCAGCGGCGCGGATTGCTGAGGCGCCTGCGCAATTGCATAGTCGGAGGCTAGCACGCTCCAGCACCATGATCTGCGCGCTTTACTCGCTCTTCACTCGTCCTCAGCCCTCCGGGAGGGGGTATTGCGAGTTTGTGACGGAATGCGCAATACTGACGCCCCGTCAGCGGGGATACCGATCGCGTATCATCGGAAACTCTTTCTCGGCGGGTGTCATAACGCCGGCCGGGTGCGGAGTTTCCGTCAGCGATCTGATCGTACTGAGCAGGCATTCGGATCTCTGGCGATGGACATCCGATCCGCTGGCGATTCGATCGCTCAGCAAGGGGGCCGGCAATGGACGCTCCTGGACTGCCGAAAGCCCAGGGTCTCTACGACCCGTCACACGAGCATGACTCCTGCGGAGTCGGCTTCCTCGTGCACCTCAAGGGGCAGCGCTCGCACCAGATCGTGCGAGACGGTCTCCAGGCCCTCGAGAACCTCAACCACCGCGGCGCGTGCGGGTGCGAGATCAACACCGGCGACGGTGCCGGCCTGCTGATCCAGATCCCCGACGAGTTCTTCCGCCATGAGTGCGCGCAGTTGAACATCCACCTGCCGGCCGCTGGCGAATACGGCGTGGGCTTCTTCTTTGCCCCGTCGGACGACACCGCGCGTGCCCGCGCGATCGCTGAGTTCACCGCGATCGTCGCCGACGAGGGGCAGTTGCTCCTCGGCTGGCGTGACGTGCAGACCAACGCCGATGCCGCCGACGTCGGCCCGAGCGCGCGCGCCGTCGAGCCGCGCATGATGCAGGCCTTCATCGGCCGTGGCGCTGGCCTCGCTGACGACGACGCGTTCGAGCGCCGTCTCTACGTCATCCGCAAGCGCTTCGAGAAGGCGATGGAGCGCTCCGACATCCCGGGCGCCGAGTACTGCTACTTCCCGAGCCTGTCGTCGCGGACGATTGTCTACAAGGGCATGCTCACCGCGCCGCAGCTGTCGGCGTACTTCACTGAGCTCGCCGACCCGCGCGTCGTGTCCGCGCTCGCGATGTTCCACTCGCGCTTCAGCACTAACACGTTCCCGTCGTGGAAGCTGGCGCACCCGTATCGCTACATCTCGCACAACGGCGAGATCAATACGCTGCGCGGCAACGTGAACTGGATGACCGCGCGCGAGGCGCT
>JBAXNX010000348.1:0-1647 GCA_037133575.1 Chloroflexota bacterium | reverse complement strand
CCGTCGCTCAGGAAGTCGATCGTCGCGCACTGCTTGGCGACGACGATCGGGTCGCGGAACGGCAGGACGAGGACGTTCATCCCGAACTTCAGCCGCTTCGTCCCCCCTGCCAGCGCTGCGAGCGCGGTCAGTGGCTCGAGGAACGGCTCCGAGGAGACGAGGCGGTCGTTCTGCCAGATTGAGTCGATCGGGCTGTCCTCGCACGCCTCGATCCAGCGCCACATCGCGCGCGCCGAGGAGAACGGGAACGAACCGATGCTCAGGCCAATGCGGACGCTCATCGCTCGATCTCCTGTCAGCGCGCCCTGCCGGCACGCGAAGCGCGCGCATCGTAGCGCGCCCGGTGCGCCCCCGGGGCACTCCCTCGCGAGGCGTCGAGGGCGCACACTCGACGGTGAGGACGACGCGAGGACGGTGCAGATGGCGGCCACGCACACCCGGGTTTACGTCAACGGCGTGCTGGAGACCTCGGACTTCCCGCTCGCCGAGGTCTCCGATCAGCTCGCACGGCCGGACACGGTCGTCTGGGTCGACTTCCTCAACCCCGACCGCACCGACCTCGACGCGCTCGCGGTGGAGCTGGGCCTCCACGAGCTGGCCATCGAGGACGCGGTTGGCCCCCACCAGCGCCCGAAGCTCGACCGCTACGACACGCACCTCTTCCTCGCGAGCCATTGGCTCGTCGTCGACGCGGAACACGCGGAGATGCGCGACACGGAGATCGACACGTTCATCAGCGCGCGCTGGCTCGTCACGGTGCGCAAGGACACGGGCTTCGATGTCGACGCGATGACGCAGCGGTGGGACCGGTCGCCCGACCTCGCGCAGCACGGCGTGAGCTTCATGCTGTACGGGCTGCTCGATGTGATCGTGGACGGCTACTTCGATGTCGCCCAGTCGTTTGACGACTACTACGACGAGGTCAGCGAGGGCATCTTCGCGGAGCGTCCCCTCGAGCCCGCCGAGCAGCGGCGGTGGTTCCAGATGCGGCAGGCGCTGGTGCAGTTCCACCGCCTCGTCGTCCCGATGCGCGAGGCGGTCAGTTCGCTGATGCGTCGCGAGCACTCCGTGATCAGCGATGAGCTGTACCCGTACTACCAGGACGTGTACGACCACGTGCTGCGCGTCGCCGAATCTACCGATGCGCTGCGTGACCTGGTCAGCACGATCGTAGAGACGAACATCTCGCTGCGCGACTTCCGCCAGAACCAGGTGATGAAGCAGGTGACGAGCTGGGCCGCGATCATCGCCGTGCCGACGCTGATCACCGGGTTCTACGGGATGAACGTCCCGTTCCCCGGCTATGCGCAGCCGTGGGGCGTCTACTCCGCCCTCGGCATGACGATCGGCATCTCCGCGACGCTATATGCGCTGTTCCGTCACAAGGAGTGGCTGTAGATGACGTCCTACCGAGCCGAGTCGCTGTCCGAGCTGCGCGAGGAGACCCGTGATCTGCTGCACGGGGCAATCGATGTGCACGCGCACTGGTCACCGGACCCGTTCGCCGAGCGCAAGATGGACGCGCGCGCGCTCGTGCACGCCGCGCGCGACGCCGGGATGGCCGGCATCGTCCTCAAGAGCCACGAGCTGCCCTCGCAGCTGCTGGCGTGGGCACTTCAGCCCGAGGTGCCTGAGACGCGCCTGTAC
>JBAXNX010000347.1:0-1648 GCA_037133575.1 Chloroflexota bacterium | reverse complement strand
CGTTCCGGCTGCTTGTACGCGAGTTCGAGCGCGGCATCCGCGAGGGCATCTCGCCGGCACCGTCGTTCGAGGACGGCTGGCGCTGCCGCCAGATCCTCGACGCCGTGCGCGAGTCATCGAGCACTGGACGTCGCGTCGCGATCACGTAGCGCTGTTGCGCTCGCGACTCGGCTCTCGACCGACGCCCTACACTGCGCGCCGAAGCAACACATGCGATGTGATGGAGGTCCGAGCATGAAGCGAGGCTACGCCGACACGCCCGAGGGGCAGATTCACTACTACGTCGAGGGCGAAGGCGAACCGCTGATCATGATGCACGCGACGGGATCGTCGCGGCAGTTCTGGAAGCTCCAGCCGATCCTCGCGCAGCACTTCACGGTGTACGCGTTCGACACGCTCGGCTGCGGTGGCTCGGACGACCTCCCGAATCCTGAGACGGTCTCGATCCACGACCTCGCGCAGAGCATCGTGCACGGCATGGACTCGCTCGGCATCCAGAAGGCGCACATTTTCGGGGTGCACACCGGCAACAAGATCGGCGCGGAGCTGGGGGCGGCGTTCCCGGACCGCATCGGCAAGCTGATCCTGGTCGGCAACAGCCACAGCATCATGGCGGACCAGCAGGAACTGAACGACGCGCTCGGCCACGTCGTCGCGGATAGCCTCGTGCGCTACGAGCCCGATCCGGCCGGTGGGCATCTGCTGAAGTACTGGACGCACGACTTCGAACGTGTCATGTCCACGTGGTGGGGCACGGCGCAGGCGACGAGCACGCCGCTCACGCCAGAGCTCATGGCGCGCCGCAAGCTGCGCGTGATCGACCAGCTCCAGCTGCGCGAGAACCACGAGGTCTACCGTGCGATCTTCGCGTTCGATTTTGGCAAGCGCATGTACGACATCAAGGTCCCGACGCTGATCATCGAGACGCGCGTGCCGAGCGAGGCGCACCTCCCCGCGCAGGTCGATATCCTCGCGGGCCGTATCCCCGGCGGAAAGGGCGCGACCGTCGTGGCGCGCGGCGGTCAGCCGATGGACGCGCAGGCCGAGGAGTACGCGAAGCTCGCGGTGGACTTCATCAACAGCTAGCGCGCCGTTCGAGGTGGTGCGTAGGCGGACGAGTACCGCCCCGCTTCCACGCAGGTAAGGGGGTGGGCTGCGGTCAGGACACCTCGACGGCTGTCGAGGCTACGCGGGCTCGATCTGCATCAGGAGATCGCCGCCGTTCACCTGCCGCGTCTCGCTGAAGACGATGCGGCGCACGATGCCGCCGATCGGAGTGGTGATCGCGGCCTCCATCTTCATCGCCTCGATCGTCGCGACGCTCTGGCCCGCGATCACCTCATCGCCGACCTGCACCTGCACGGTCACGAAGCCGGAGAACGGTGCGGCCACCTGTCCGGGACGGCTGAGGTCGGCCTTCTCGGCGCCGAGGAGCGTCGCGGAGGCGCTGCGGTCCTTGATGTACACGGGGCGCAGCTGGCCGTTGAGCGTCGTCATCACCGTGCGCGTGCCGCTCTCGTCCGCCTCGCCGATCGCCTCGAGGCCGATGTACAGCGTGACGCCGCGGCTGATCTCGACAAGGTGCTCCGTGCCACGGTCGAGGCCGTAGAGGTAATCCACCGTGTCGACCACGGAGAGGTCCCCGTAT
>JBAXNX010000346.1:0-1651 GCA_037133575.1 Chloroflexota bacterium | reverse complement strand
CGAGCGCGCACACGCGTATCTCTCGAGTTGTGCTATTCGGCCTACCGGCACTGATGGCACTCGCGCTGCTGCCGATGTACCCACCAACCGCGGTCGACATGTTCCATTGCCAGGCAATGGGCCGGATCTTCTGGATCTACGGCGCCAATCCGCTCACCACACCGCAGGGCGACTTCCCATATCCGATCGGCATCTCCTGGTCCGACCTCGCCTCACCGTATGGGCCGCTCTGGTCGTTCATCGTGGCACCTGCAGCGTTACTCCCCGGCGATCACTTTGTCACGGGTCTGCTCGCGTACAAGGCGCTCTCGATAGTCTCGCTCGCGGGCTGTACGGCGCTGATCTGGACGCTCGTCCGCCGCACCCTGCCGGGCACCGAGGTCTTCGCGGTCGTGCTCTTCGCATGGAACCCCTTCGTGCTGATGCGCGTCGTCGGCAACAGTCACAACGATCTCTGGATGATGCTCTTCGTGCTGGCCGCGCTCGAACGCATGGAGCGCACGAGGTGGACACAGGCGATCGCGCTGCTCGCACTTGGCGTGCTGCTGAAGTTCGTCCCAGCGCTGCTCGGGCCACCCTTCCTGCTCTACATCTGGACGCATGCGGAGGGGTCGAGGCTGCGACGCTTCGGTCACATCGCACTCGCAGGCCTCGTGAGTCTCGTGCTCACAGTGCTGTGCTACGCGCCGTTCTGGGTGGGCATCGAGACGTTCGACAACGTGCGCAAGGAATCCGCGCACATGATCACTTCGACGCCGGTACTGCTGTCGCTCGTCACGACACACTGGTTCGAGGAGCCCCTCGCGACCAACCTCGCCTCGTGGATCCCGAAGGCGCTCTTTGCCGCGTGTTACCTCGCGTTCACATGGGAGGCACGGCGAGACTTCAATCGCCTCGTCGGCATGTCGTTCGCAATCTGCTTCATCTACCTCGTGCTGGCCGCATCGTGGTTCCGACCGTGGTACATGCTCTGGCCGATCGCCATCGCGGCGCTGCGGCCGCGCACCTGGCTCGGCGCGATGGTCGTGGTGATCTCGATCGCCTGTGCGTTCCCCGACCTCGTCGAGCAGTTCCGCGCAGATTGGCCGCTGATCGCCGAGTACGACCGCGCAATCGCCGCGCCGATCGTGCTCGGCTTCCTGCCGCCGCTCGTGGTCTGGCTGGTCGGCGTCGGGCTCACCGACTCGTTCAGCCTCGTGCGCCGCGAGGTCACGCCCCGCCTCGACTGACGGCACGATTCGCACGAGCCGTTGCCAGAAACGCGCACCTGCCCCACCATGCCCGAGGCCCACGAGGCCCACGAGGCCCACGAGGCCCACGAGGCACCTACCACCATCCACAGCAAGGACGACCACATGACCACCGAGTCCGACGGCAACGCGCCCGGCATCCCCCAGCTCGACGGCGAGATTCAGGAGCTGGCTGGCCTGCAGTACATCGAGGAGCAGGAGGGCGACGGCGCCTCCCCGCAGCCCGGCCAGCGCGTCACGGTGCACTACACGGGCTGGCTGACCGACGGTTCGCGCTTCGACTCGTCGCGCACCTCGGGACGCCCGTTCACGTTCAACATCGGCGCCGGCATGGTGATCCAGGGCTGGGACGTCGGCGTCGCCACGATGAAGATCGGCGGCAAGCGCCGCCTGATCATCCC
>JBAXNX010000345.1:0-1652 GCA_037133575.1 Chloroflexota bacterium | reverse complement strand
GAGCGGACGAAGGCCAGCAGCTGGCGGTCGAGGCGCTCCAGCAGCTCGCGCGCGTAGGTGTCCGCAGCGTCCATCTGCTGGCTCGCGAGCTTGCGGGACTCCTCGATGCGGTGCTCGATGTCGGCGTTCGCCTGGGCGATGCGCTCCTCGAGTCGCTGTTCGGCCTGCGTGGCGACTTCCTCGGCGCGCTTGCGGGCGGCGAGCGTCAGCTCGTGCTGCTCCACCATGCGGGCGGCGCGGTCTTCGGCGCGCGCGATGACGAGGCGTGCTTCCTCTTCGGCTTCCATGCGGCGCTGCTCACGCTGCGCGACCATCTCTCGCGCCTCGCGCACCTCTTGCGGGATGGCGATGCGCATCTGGTCAACGATGTCGAGCAGGCGACGGCGGTCGACGATCGCTCGGCTGCCGATCGGCATCTTCTGCGCGGAGCCGATGAGCTCCTCCAGACGGTCGACCAGTGCGAGCAGATCCATGCGTACCCCTCGTTAGCGGTTCTTGAACTTCTCGTTCAGTGCTGCAGCGACGGCCGAGGGGACGAGGTCGTCGATGGGGTGGCCGAGGCTGGCCACCTCGCGGATGCGAGTACCGGAGATGAAGAGGTGCTCCACCGCGGTCATGAGGTACACGGACTCGATGTCCGGGGCCATCTTCTTGTTCATGAGGGCCATGTCGAACTCGTAGGAGAAGTCCGTGTTGCCTCGGAGGCCGCGGACCAGGACGTGCGCGCCATGCTCGTGCGCCACGTTCACGGTCAGGCCGGTGTAGGAGATCACGCGGACGTTGGGGAGCTCCGCCTCGGCGATCGACTCCTCGAAGAGGGCCTTCCGCTCGTCGGTGGTGAAGAGAGTGGACTTGGAGTCGGCGATGCCGACGATGACGCCCTCGAAGATCTGAGACGCCCGGCGGACGATGTCCATGTGGCCGTTCGTCACCGGGTCGAAGCGTCCCGGATACATCGCGATCGTCACGTTGTCTCCCCTCGTGCCCCTGTGGGGCGGCGGTAGATCGCAACGGCTCCATCGCCCTGTCGGCGGTCGCGCCATTGCTCGAGGTCCGCGAGGCGCTCAGGGGGTGGGACCCTGGCCGAGTGCTCCACGACGACCATCGCATGCGGTGCCAGCGCGCCACTGACGGTGGCAGCGATGGCATCCCACGCAGTTTTGTCATCATACGGCGGATCAGCCACTACGAGCGTGTAGGCCACACCTGCGGGGGGCCGCCAGCGGCCGACGGTGGCGGTGATCGCCGTACCGTCCTCGCTCACCCGGGCACGTTCGAGGTTGTCCTGGATGATCGGCGTCACGCGCGCGTCGGACTCGATGAAGGTGGCATGGCCGCCCCCGCGCGAGAGCGCCTCGATACCGAGCGCGCCGGTGCCGGCGTAGAGGTCGAGCACCTCCGTGAAGTCGGCGTCAGCCGCCTCGAGCATGGAGAACAGAGCCTCGCGGAGCCGTCCCGAGGTGGGTCGGGTGCCGCGGCCGGGAGGCTGGCGGAGCTCGATGCCGCGCGCGGAGCCGGTGATCACGCGGGGCACGCTAGCGGACCGGCGTCGCCGTGGCGGTCACCTTGGGCGTCGCGGTCGTGCTCGGCGTGGCCGTGGTCTTCGGTGGCGCGGTGGCGGTGCTCGTGGCAGTCGTGGTGCTAGTCGAGGT
>JBAXNX010000344.1:0-1662 GCA_037133575.1 Chloroflexota bacterium | reverse complement strand
TCCAGCCCCAGAAGGCGGCGACGACGATCGGGTCGTCAAGCTTGTTCAGCTCGCGGACGGACAGACGGAGTCCTTCATGCATCGATCGAGCATACCCCCCGGGGAGACGCTCCGGGAGGCAGACCGGCCGAGGTGGCTGAGGGCTCAGGCGTGGTGGCCGGGTCGTGCCCGAGCGCGGGAAGCGCGATGCTGGGAGAGCCGCCCGTGGCACCTCGAACCCCCTGGGTCGGGGATGCCGGCGGGCGCACGCTAGGAGTTCTTGGTGAGCCGATTCCCATACCGCTATATCGTGGCGACCGCGTTCCTCTTCGGTCTGTTCATGGACCTGATGGACCTGACGATCGTGAACGTCGCATTGCCGACGCTCGGACGTGAATTCCAGATCGGGCATTCGACACTCGAGTGGATCGTCACGGGCTACCTGCTGAGCCTTGCGGTGTGGATCCCGGCGTCAGGCTGGATCGGTGACAAGGTCGGCACGAAGAAGACGTTCATCTTCGCGCTCGCGGCGTTCTGTGTTGGCTCGGCGCTGTGTGGCTTTGCGCAGAGCGGCACGCAGCTTGTGATCTTCCGCATTCTGCAGGGCGTGGGCGGTGGCATGATGACGCCGGTCGGCACGGCGATGCTGTTCCGTGCGTTCCCGCCGGCGGAGCGCGCTCGTGCTGCACTGATCCTTACCATCCCGACGGTCGTCGCACCGGCGATTGGGCCGGTGCTCGGGGGCTACCTCGTCGACTACGTGAACTGGCGCTGGATCTTCTTCGTGAACCTGCCGATTGGCCTCGTTGGCCTCGTGTTCTCGGCGCTGTTCCTTGAGGAGCACACGGAGCCGACGGCGGGCGGGTTCGACCTGCCGGGCTTCGCGCTGTCGGCCTCGGGGCTCGCGTTGGTGCTGTACTCGCTGTCGCGCGGGCCGGAGGTGGGCTGGGGCACGCTCGAGGTACTCGGGACGGGGATCGTCGGCGTGCTCGCGTTCGTCGCGCTCGTGTGGGTCGAGCTGCACACGCCACAACCGATGCTCGACCTGCGGCTGTACAAGGACCGCATGTTCCGAGCGGCGAACATCGTGTTCTTCATCGCGTCGGCCAGCCTGATCGGCGCGTTCTTCCTGCTGACGTTGTTCCTGCAAGAGCTGCGCGGACTCTCGGCGATCGAGACAGGGTTGATCCTGCTGCCGCAGGCGATCACCGTGGTCGCGTTCGCGCAGATCTCGGGGCGGCTCTACCCCAAGGTGGGACCTCGACGGCTACTGGCGCTGGCTCTCGCGCTGTTCGCGGCGAGCTCGGGGTTCATGCTGTTCGTGGACGCGGACACCTCGATCTGGTGGATCATCGCGATCCTGTGCACGCGCGGTGTTGCGATGGCATTCACGTTCATTCCGCTGCAGGCGGCGGCGTTCGCGACGATCTCGCCAGCGAGCACTGGGCGCGCATCGTCGCTGTTCAACACTGACCGACAGGTCGGCTCATCGATCGGTGTGGCGATCCTCGCGACGGTGTTGAGCCAGCGATTGATCGAGCGCGCACCGCAGGCGGCGGCCGCGGCAGTGATGGCTGCTGGTGGCACACCAGTGGCGGCGAAGGCTGCTGCGTTGCATGCCTCGGTGCTGGCGTTCCATGACGCGTTCCTTGCGGCGTTCATCCTCGGGCTGGTCGGCTGCGC
>JBAXNX010000343.1:0-1666 GCA_037133575.1 Chloroflexota bacterium | reverse complement strand
GGCGCGTGCCGGGGTGGACGGTGCAGGTGGTCGAGCAGCTCGAGAACAACATCCTGATCCGGCCGCTGACGCAGTACACGGGGCCGATGGACCTCGAGTACGTGCCGCTCGACAAGCGCTAACGATGACCTCAGACGCCTCGAGGCTGACGCGGGCGCTGCATGAGATGCCAGCGTTCGTGCGCGAGGCGATCGCCTTGCGTGGCCTCGACGCGAAATACGCGGCGCGACCGGCGTACCAGCGCAACGACTACGTCGGCTGGATTGTGCGGGCCAAGCTGCCGGAGACGCAGCAGAAGCGACTCGCGCAGATGCTCGATGAGCTCGAGGCAGGCGGCGTATACATGCGCATGCGTTGGAAATGCGCATGCGTTGGAACGGCTAGAACAAACGCTCTGATTTGTGCTAGATTCCTCGTATGGTTAACCAGCCAGGCTCTCCACCGCCTCCACCGCCGCCGCCTGTTCGCCGGATAGAGAAGGGCGATAAGAGTGGTAAGTAAGCCGCCGCCTCAGCCTCCACATAGACATGTCGAGACGAGGTTCGTGCCTCGGCCGCCAAAGACTCAGAAGTAAGGGGCGCGGTATGCCGACTGAACCGAAACAGACGCCTCCCCCGCCGCCGCCGGTCCGCTATGGAGAGCGTAGTTTGAAGCCAAGCGTCTCGGTGCCTCAGCCAGAGACGAAGAGAGGCTAAGACCAGAACGCGAGAACGGCGGTTAGGTAACTCGCCGCCATCAGTAGCGATAGTGCGATCTTGTAACTCGCCGCCTTCTCACGAAGGCGGCAGTCATTTTCAGCGATCGCATTTTCGAACGACGTCACGACCGACCAGAGGCCGTCGTCTGACTCCGTTGTTGAGCCATCCAGCGTCTTCCGGACGTCGGTAAGCGCGGGAGGGGCCGCGAAAGTCTTCAAAAGAAGTCCGCGAAACGCATGAATTAGCGAAGTGACATAGAGGAACAGAAGCAGATTCAGTTCCCAGCGAGGGACGCGGATCTGGTCGGTGACTACTGTTCCGGCGATACCCGCGACAATGGTGATGGCGATCGCGGAAACGATCCCTAACTTGGTGTCGATCGCGCCATTCTGTGCGTCTTGGGCCGCGAGCGAAGTTGTACCAACCTGCAGCCCAAACTCGGCGCCATAAGCAGGGTATCGATCGGGCCGGAGTTCCTTGGGACCTTCACCAGCACGCCACGCCACCGGCATCCATTCTGGTAGCAAAACCACCAGCGCACTCGTACCTACGACTGTGAGATCGACAGCGGTTGCGACGGCGAATGAATTCCAAATATCGATCAGTGGGCAGCAGCTGAGAATTCCGCTATCCGGCAGCTGACTCCTCCTCGAGGTAGGGGACGAGAGCCTCGAGAATATCAGTGCGGGAGTCGAGCGTGCGGCCGATGCCACTGAGCAGGCCCATGACGCGGGCGATGAGGATGACGTCACCGGGCACCTGCACGAGCGGGTTCGAGCGCAGCACGCGGCCGAGACGCACGTTCACGTCGGCGAAGAGCGCTTGGTCGGCGTATGCCTTGCCGGAGTGCAGCACGTCGCCGAGGAAGGCCTCGCCGAGCGCGTAGTAGGTCTCGTCGTCTTCGTAGCGGGTACGGAAGCCCATGCCCTCCATGCTGCGGCGCACCTCGTCGCGATGCTGGGAGATGA
>JBAXNX010000342.1:0-1675 GCA_037133575.1 Chloroflexota bacterium | reverse complement strand
CCGACGGCGTGCATCGCATCGACTTCATCACCGACCGACGCGACTCCGGGCATTATGTCGAGCGCCTCGAACGCGACGCGCACGAGCCGGCGGAGCGTGACCCGCAGGCCGCCAGCGTGGCTGTCGAGGCGGTCCGCGCGTACTTCGCGGGCGACGAGTCGGCGTGGGAAGCACTGCCCCCACTCGCGGCACGCGGCACCGAGTTCCAGGCGCAAGTCTGGCGCGCCCTCGCCTCGATCCCGCGAGGCACGACGGTCACCTACAGGGACATCGCGACGGCGATCGGCCGACCGTCAGCGGCACGCGCTGTGGGACGTGCGATCGGCACGAACCCCCTCGCGATCGTCGTGCCGTGTCACCGCGTGGTCGGTGCCAATGGCACGCTCACGGGCTACGCGAGCGGCGTCGACCGCAAGCGCTGGCTGCTCGCGCACGAGCGAGTCGAGCTCGCGCTGGGCTAGCTCGCCAGGGCTAGCTGGCGATCGGCAGCGGCGTCGGCAGGCCCTCTGACTCCGTGAGTTGCTCTGGGTATGGGTAGAGGCGAGCGGCGCTGATCCGGCGGCCAACCTCGACGATGATCTCGAGATGCTTGCGGTTAAGCTCGCTCGGCGAGCGCAGCCCGACGGAGCGCACCACCGTCATCAGGTCGTCCTGCACGGCGTGTGCGTAGTTCGCGACACGCTCGCGCTTCTCTGTGAGCACGAGGCCACGCTGCCGCCACTGGCTCTGCGTGGCGACGCCGGTCGGGCATTCGTTGGTGTGGCACTTCAGCGCCTGGATGCAACCGAGCGAGAGCAAGAAGCCACGCGCGATGTTCACGAGGTCCGCGCCGAGCGCGATCGCGAGCGCGGCATCCGCACCGTTCGTCACTCGATCCGCTGCGATCAATGCGATCTGGTCGCGCACGCCGTGACGGCGATAAGCGTTGTCCGCGGCGACGATCGCGTCGCGCATCGGCAAGCCCATGTGATCGGTGAGCGACGGCGGCGCGGCACCGGTGCCGCCTTCCGATCCGTCCACTGAGAGGTAGTCAGGGCCACGACCGGTCTCGGCACGCTCGCGCGCGAGTGCGTCGACGAGCGACTCATCGCCGACGACGATCTTGAGACCAACCGGGACGGGCACGACGCTCTTGATGCGCTCGACGAAGTCGATCAGCGACGGGACGTCGTGATACTCGGCGAAGCGGTTCGGTTGCAGCGACGGCTTACCGGCAGGGATGCCGCGGATCGCAGCGATCTCGTCGGTGACTTTCGCGGCCGGGAGGATGCCGCCCTTGCCGGGCTTCGCGCCCTGCCCCGCCTTCACCTCGATCGCACGCACCTGGTCCAGCAGGCCGATGCGCGCGAGGGCGTCCCAGTCCATCGCGCCGTCCGGCGTACGTACGCCGTACTTCGCCGGGCCGATCTGGAACACGATGTCACTGCCACCCGAGAGGTGATGCGGTGAGAGCCCGCCCTCGCCGGTGTTGATGTAGCAGTGCGCGCCTGCGGCGCCTGCGGCGAGCGCTCGCACCGCGGCAGCGGAGAGCGCGCCGAACGACATCGGCGCGATGTTGATGCGTGAGCGCACCGGGAACGGTCGAGGGCGATGCGCGCCGATCAGCACGGGCTCGCCGGCGTCGGGCGCTTCCTCGTGCAGCGTCGCGAACGGCGACGGCAGGAAGTGGAACGAG
>JBAXNX010000341.1:0-1686 GCA_037133575.1 Chloroflexota bacterium | reverse complement strand
ACCGCCCGATCCGCATCGACCACCAGAAGCTCGAGTTCACCTTCGACATCCCGCGTGGCGTCGTAAATGGCGTGACCACCATCACCTTCCGCCCCCGCGCCGAGGCGCAGCGCGAGGCCACCTTCGACGCCATCGAGCTCGACGTGGCTGCCGTGACGGACGACCGGGGCCGCGACCTCCGCTTCACCAACGCCGAGGGCAAGCTCCGCGTCGACCTCGGTCGTTCGAGGCCGGCCGCGCAGCCGGTCACGGTCACGATCACCTACTCCTGCACCCCGCGCCGAGGCCTCTACTTCAACCGCCCCGAGACCGCGTACCCGGACCGCCCCGCCCAGATCTGGACCCAGGGCCAGGCCGAGGACAGCGCGTATTACTTCCCCACCGTCGACATCCCCGGCGAGAAGTTCACCACCGAGATGATCGCAACCGTCCCCGCCGACTGGTTCGCGCTCTCCAACGGCCGCCTCGTCGAGGAGCACCGCAGCCGTCGAGGCAACACCTTCCACTGGCGCCAGGACATCCCACACCCCGCTTACCTCGTGACCCTCGCCGCCGGTGAGTTCGATGTCGTCGATGACGATGCGGACGGCGTGCCGGTGCAGTACTACGGCCCGCGCGGCTCCGGCGATGACCTCGTGCGCGCCTTCGGTCGCACGCCGCAGATGATCAACTTCTTCGCCGACAAGATCGGCGTGCCCTACCCGTGGGCAAAGTACGCGACGGTCGCGATCGCCGACTTCATCTTCGGCGGCATGGAGAACACCTCCGCCACGACGATGACCGACACGCTGCTCCACGACGAGCGAGCTCACGAGGACCTCGTCGACACCGCTGACTCCATCACCGCGCACGAGCTCGCGCACCAGTGGTTTGGCGACCTGCTCACCGCGCGCGAGTGGCCGCACGCCTGGCTCCACGAGTCGTTCGCGACCTACTTCGACACGCTCTTCGTCGAGGAGAGCAAGGGTTGGGACGCCTACCGCTACGACGTCTACCGCAAGGCCAACACCTACCTGCAGGAAGACACGAACGCCTACCGGCGCCCGCTCGTACAGAACGTCTATCACGAGCCAATCGACATCTTCGATCGCCACCTCTACGAGCGCGGCTCCGTCGTGCTCGACATGTTGCGCGGCATCCTCGGCGACGAGCTCTGGTGGAAGGCCATCCACCACTACGTCCGCTTGCACGCTGAAGGCGACGTGCTCACGCCTGACCTCCAACGAGCCATCGAGGAGGCCACCGGCCACAACCTCGACTGGTTCTTCCAGCAGTGGGTGTGGAAGGGCGGCCACCCCGAGCTGCGCGCCTCCTACTTGTGGGACGCCGCGCACAGCAGCGCCAACGTCACGCTCGAGCAGACCCAAACGCCCGACGACGCCCTCACCTCGATCTATCGAGTCCCGCTCGAGATCATGTTCCAGACCGCGCGCGGCCCACGCTCCTTCAATGTCGAGCTAAGCGAAGCGCGTCAAACCTTCGTCTTCGCGCTCGACGGTGAGCCGTCGTTTGTCTCGATCGACCCGGCGAACCGCGTGCTCAAGACCCTGACCTTCGAGCCCGGCGAGAAAATGCTGCGCGAGCAACTCGCGAACGACCCACAGATCATGGGCCGCATCGTCGCCGCGAAGGGCCTCGCGAAGCTCGGCACGCGCACGGCCATCGAGGCGCTGCGCACCGCCCTGC
>JBAXNX010000340.1:0-1696 GCA_037133575.1 Chloroflexota bacterium | reverse complement strand
GAACGAGACGCTGTGAAGTACGTGCGCGCTGTCGTCGTCGGCGCGCTCGTCTTCAGCGCGCGGGGCGTCCGGCGTCTCCTGCGATAGCGGCGGCATACGCCCGACGGACGTCGAGGTGTTCGTAACGCCGTCCGATCCGAGCTGCCGCGCACGTCTCCGCTCTGCTACCCGGTGACGGCACCCTTCGCGCGCATGTTGGCGATCGCCGCGTCTGTGTAACCGATCTCACGCAGCACCTCGTCAGTGTGCTCGCCGAGGTGCGGCGCGTGGCGGCGGATGAACGGCTCATTCGCGGTCGAGGCCATGCGGAACGTGCGGGCAGGACTGATGACCCTGCCCGCGCCGCCGGCGCCTGGCTGCTCGAACTCCGTCATCATGTCGTTGGCCTTGATCTGCACGTCATCGAACATCTCGTCGATGGTCTTGACCATGCTCATCATGTGCTCGCGAGACTTGAGGAGCCGGTCCCACTCTGCGGCGGGCTTCGTCTTGAACGTCTTCGACAGGACGCTCGCGATCTCCTGCCAGTGCTCCTGACGTTCTGGTAGCGTCGCGAAGCGCGGGTCGTTGTGCAGATCGTCAAGCCCGAGCGCTTCGCACATCTCGTCCCAGCGCAGACCGAGGTTGATGAACTGCGACAGGATCCAGCGCCCGTCACTGCACTCGTAGCTGCTCGGGAACCCGGTGACGGGGCCTCCGAAGAAGTCGGGGTCGTTGACGACGCGGGTCAGCTGGACGGCATGCAGCGCCACACCCGTCTGCAGCAGGCTCGTCTCGATCTTCTGCCCCTGCCCAGTCTGCTGACGCTGGAGCAGTGCGATCGCGACCGCGTACGCGGTCAACATCGAGGTGCCCATGTCGATGTGATAGTTCTGCGTGTGCGGGGGCGGCGGCTGGCCCGGCATCGTGCGCTCGGCGATGTCGCCGATGCGCGCCTGGAGCGTGATGTCCGCGCCCGGCAGGTTCGCCTCTGGCCCGTCGTCGCCGTATCCGGTCAGCGAGACGTAGATCAGCTTCGGGTTGATCGCGGACAGCTGCTCGTATGTGAACCCACGACGGCGGCGTGTGTCGACGCGCATGTTGATGATGACGACGTCCGCCCACTCGCACAGCTTGTGCGCTGCCTCGAGTCCCTCCGGCGTCGTGATGTCGAGCGCCACGCTGCGCTTGTTCCGGTTGAAGGCGAGGTAGGTGAGGCTGAGATCGGTGTCGCCGCGGCGGCCGATGTTACGCGCGTTGTCGCCGCGCGGCGCCTCGATCTTGATGACCTCGGCGCCCTGGTCCGCGAGCATCATGCTGGCGTACGGGCCGGCCAGCAGCACGCACATGTCGACTACCTTGATCCCGGACAGTGGCAACGGCATGGCGGATCCCCTTTGCAGGTGCGAGCTCTTCACGCGGTACGAGATCCGTGACGACGGAGCCTCGATGCGAGCGGCGGTAGTATCGCATGCGCTCCCCGCCGCGATGGTCGCGTTCGTCCGAGGTCAATGACGGCGTGGCCCCGGCACCCTCGTAGTACACGGAGCGCGTTGCCCGGAGCCGTCGCAAGACATAAGCATAGATGGCGCGCTCGAGGTGGCGACTAGCAACCTCGAACGGCCGCGAGCACGGCGGCGCCGGCGAATCGCGCCCGCGCGCCTAGCGCCTCCTCGATGCGAAGCAGCTCGTTCCACTTCGCCATGCGCTCCGAGCG
>JBAXNX010000339.1:0-1712 GCA_037133575.1 Chloroflexota bacterium | reverse complement strand
ATCGCCAGCGCCTCGAGCGTCGGCGTCTGGCCCGACATCGGGCGCGTCCAGTGCGTAGCGGTGACCAGCAACGTGCATGCCGAGGCGGGATCGCCCGCCTCGATGTGCCGTAGGCACGACGCGAGCTCGTGCGGATCGATGCGGTGCGCGACCACGAGGTAGTGCGCCATCAGGCCTCGATCATACGCCAGGGCCTGATGGCACGAACTGAGGCGCTCGCCGTTACTTCAGGTTCGAGTAGTCCGTCGGCGACAGGATCTCGGACACGATGTTCGCCACGAGCGGCCCGTTGCCCTCGGACGACTCGCGAGCGGCGAGCCAGTCCGGGTCGGCCTGGAACGCCGCGAACGAGGTGTCGCGCGTCGCCTGGTCCGGCCACCCCAGCATGTAGACGAGCTGGTCGCTGCGGCCGCCGTGCTTGTAGGTCCAGAAGCCGACCATGTTCCAGCCCATGCGCTCCCAGATCTTCGTGGTGTGATCGCGGAAGCGGCGGTTCAGGTCGGGCAGTCGGCCCGGCATCGCCGTGTAGGTACGCAGTTCGAAGATCATCGCAGGCCCCTTTGCTTCAAATCCGTGTCGAGCTCGCTATGCGCGAGTCTTCTGCAACCACTCGATGATGAACGGGTTGTGCTGCCGCTCAAAGCCAATCGTGCTCTGGTCCATGTGGCCAGGCAGCACAATCGTGTCGTCGGGCAGCGGCAGCAGCTTCTCAACAATGCTGCGCATCTCCTGCTCGAAGTTGCCACCGGGCATGTCCGTGCGACCGATCGAGCCTCGGAACAGCGTGTCGCCGCTGAACAGCATGCCCTGGTCGTAGTAGGAAACGCTGCCCTGCGTGTGACCGGGTGTCTCGAGCACCTGGAGGCGCACCCCGGCGACTTCGAGGATGTCACCATCGTGCACGTAGCCCGATGGATCGGGCGGCGGAAAGTCGACCTTCACGCCTGAGCGCTCGGCCATCCCCTGCCAGCCGTGATGCACCAACTCGAGGTCGCTCTCGTGGATCACGAAGCGCGCACCGGTCGCGTTCTGCACCGGCCCAACCGCGAGGATGTGGTCGCCGTGCCCGTGCGAGTTCGCGATCAACTTGATCGTGACGCCCATGTCCTTCGCCAGCGCGAGGATCTCGTCCGGCTCATCGCCAGGGTCGATGCAGATCGCCTCGTGGGTCTGGGGACTGCCGATGATCCAGCAGTTCTCGGCGAACACGCCGACCACGAGGCCGCGCACCTGAAGCTCATTCACGACTTCCATGCCGCCACCTTCCTCGCCACGGGCTGAAGACGTCAAGCGCGTCACGAGCCGTCGAGGATGGCCCGCGCCCGCGTGAACACCGCGTCGAGCATCGGCTCCGTCAGGCGGCCTGTGAAGGTGTTCTGCTGACTCGGATGGTACGAGGCAAGCAGCGTCCGCCCAGACGGCAGCGGAGCCTCCGCGCCATGCCCGAACTTGGGCCGTGGGCGCATCCCCTCGAGGTTTGCCACGGCATCCATCGCCAGCCCACCCAGCGCGAGGACGACTCGGGCGTTGCGCAGCACGGCGAGCTCCCGTTCGAGGTAGGGCGCGCAGTTGCGGCGCTCCTCGGGCAACGGCTTGTTGTCAGGCGGCGCGCAGCGCACTGCTGCGGTGATGTACGCATCGGAGAGCCGCAGTCCGTCATCCCGCCGCTCGCTGCTCGACTGATTGGCGAAGCCTGCTCGATGCATCGCGCG
>JBAXNX010000338.1:0-1720 GCA_037133575.1 Chloroflexota bacterium | reverse complement strand
GGCACGCTTGGTGGCGTCGTGGTGCTGATGCTCTGGATGTACATCAGCGCGTACCTGTTCTTGATGGGTGCCGAGGTCAATGCCGTCGTTGGCAGCGTCGTGAACCCGGATGGCCAACAGGCAGTGCCGGAGCACGAGACGGTCGCCGGCCCCGGGAACGTCGAGCGTCGCGCTACCGAGTAGGCGCTACTTCACGATCTTGGCAACGACCACGTCGCGGTCGAGGTACTCGCCGAACCCGGTCTCGTCGTAGACGATGCGGCCGCCGCAGGTGATCAGCGTCATCCACTGCTCACCGAACGCCCGACCCTTCGGGTTCAGGATCTGATCCATCGGCATGTTCTTCACTTCATAGCGCTTGTAGCTGATGACGCGGTAGTGGAATTCCTTGCCGTCGTTCATCTCGACGTAAATGTCGTCACCGACCGCGGCGTAATGCAGCGCGTAGAACGGCCCCTGCATGTGCTGCCAGGTCTCGTGTGCCGAGAAGATCGCGTTGCCGGACTCGCCGGGCTTCACCTTGAAGTCGGGGTAGTAGCCAACCGCGTAGTTCGCGTCGACGGGCGTCTGCATCTCACCCTGCACGACCGGCACGGTCTCGATGTAGCTGTCGAGGTGGAGCCGAGGCGCAATCACGCGCTTGATGCCGTCGGCGTTCGTCGGGGGCGTGCGCTGCAGCGCGGGCGACGGCGGGAACGGCGCGCCGGCCAGCGAGATCGGCGTCGGGGTCGGCGTGGGAATGCTTGGTGGGGTGGCCGTCGCTGTCGCTGAGGCGGTCGCGGTGGCCGTGCCGGCGGTCAGCTGCACATCACCCTGTTTCGAGCACGCGACCATGAGCAGCAGACCCGCAACGAGCGAGACGGCTCCCAGTCGCCGGCCACTAGTCGTGACCAGCCCTTTGCCCCAGGACATGGCGTGCAGCATCACAGAAAGGATCAGGGCTACTCGCCGATGTGTCGAGACCTCTTGGGGGCAGAGAACCCATTCCGTGATAGTCCGGCCTCTGACAGCCTCCCCCACGCTCCTTTGCGCTCTTGCAGTCACCATCTCAGCAGGGGCAGGGCAGCGAGCGCCGCCGAGTGCGATACTCGGTGCCTGCCCGTCCGGGCACCCGAACAACATGCGCTTCCCGAGAGAGGAACGTCGATGGAACTGCCTCAGCCCGCGAAGGATCTGCTGCACGGCAAGGTCTTTGCCCACATCATCACCACGAACAAGAGCGGCACGCCTCAGGTCACCCTCGTCTGGGTCGACGAGAAGGATGGCGACCTCGTGTTCAACACGAACATGGCTCGTCAGAAGGCCGTCAACCTCCAGCGCGACCCGCGCGTCACGGTCTCCGTGCAGAACCTCGAGTCGCCCGGCCAGTACCTGCTGGTCCGCGGCCAGGCCGAACTCGTCACCGAGAATGCCTACGACCACATCAACGAGCTGTCGAACAAGTACAGCGGCAAGGACTACCCCAAGAACGAGGGTGAGGTCCGCGTCATGGTGCGTGTGAAGGCCGACCGCGTCACCGGCGCCGGCCCGTGGGTGCAGCAGAACTAGCTCGCTCCCGCGACTGACACGAAGCGAGGCGCCCGTGAGGGCGCCTCGCTCGTTGTGTGCGGAAGTTCGAGGCCAGCTCGAAACTTAGTCTGTCACGCGACAGAGCAGCACCGGGCACGGCGCGTTGTGCAGCACATGGTCGGCTACCGAGCCCATCACCACGCGGCTCAGT
>JBAXNX010000337.1:0-1724 GCA_037133575.1 Chloroflexota bacterium | reverse complement strand
AGGGTTCGATGCCGGACGGAACTGAGCGGTGGGTGACGGTGGTAATCGCGCGGAATCCGGTGGATTTCCGGAAGTGGTGCGAGGTGCACGGGAAGAATGAGCGCGATCCGAACTTCGTGATGGCGTCGGCCGCGACGGTGCGTCAGCTGAAGGACGCACGCGTTGAGATCACTCCCGAGGGGATGTGGCGGCCGGATATCCATCAGATCATGACGACGCTGGTGCCGATGCTCGAAGCCAAGGCTCGTCAGAAGGTCGCGGATATGGGCTGGGGCGGTGATCCGCCGGGCCCAGGTGCTCGCCAAGCTCCGACCCAACGTTCCTTCGACAGGCTGTAAGCCTGGTTCTCGCCCAGCTTCATGTGGGGCACTGCCAAGACTTGTTGCTCGGGCGCTTCGTGGGTGGGGCGCCGCGGGCGTCTCGCCACTTCCTCGTTTGCCTGGTCTCTGGATCGTGTGCGCGCTCGGTCGTTGTGTGGTGGGGCGGGGAAAGTTCTATCTCGTTGTTATGCGTGAAGCGGGGTTGGTTGTGTCGGGTGTGATGGGTGCGGCGTGATGCTCGGGGAGCGATAGATGGAGGCTCCTCGATGGTTGGTTTGCTGATCGTGTTCGTGGTTCTGGCGTTGCTGTTTGGTCTGGGGACCGCGACGCACGTGGCACTGAACGTGCTGCTGATCGCAGCAGCCGTGGTGCTGGTGCTCGGCGTCCTCGGGTACGCAGGGTTGCGCGGCCGTGGCGGTCGCGTCTAGCAGCACTTCAACCTGCGTCCCTCTGACGAAGCTCCCGGTGTCCCCTCTCGGGAGCTTCGTCGTATTTCCTTGCTCTTCGCCCAAGGGCTCATCGCCTGAGCTTTGTGTCGTGGGGCTGTTTCCGACTCGTAGCTGCGTTCGCAGCTAGCAGGAGGGGTGCCTCCTGCACCTCCCCCGTGCTGCATGCGTCGGAGTGTTCGGCTGGCGCCGGCGTGGGGCGCTCTTTGCTTCGCGGCTTCAGTACGAACTCGAACGTTGCTCTGCGACTAGCGTGTCGCAGGCTGCGGTGCGCCGGTGAAGAAGCGGCGGGCCCAAAGCGAGACGTAGACGAGCGCGACCAACGCGGGGACCTCGATGAGCGGGCCGACGACGCCGGCGAGGGCCTGGCCGGATACGACGCCGAAGGTGCCGATGGCGACGGCGATGGCGAGCTCGAAGTTGTTGCCGGCAGCGGTGAAGGCGAGCGTCGCGGTCTTCTCGTAGTGCAGGCCTTGGAGGCGGCCCCACGCGAAGGCGGTGGTCCACATGATCGCGAAGTAGACGACCAGCGGGACGGCGATGCGCACGACGGCGAGGGGCTGCGAGGTGATGGCCTCACCCTGGATCGCGAAGAGCATGACGATGGTGAAGAGCAGGCTGTAGAGCGCGATTGGGCCGATGCGCGGGAGGAAGCGCTGCTCGTACCACGCGTCGCCGCGCTGACCTCGAAGGAGGCGGCTGGTGGCGAAGCCGAGCACGAGCGGGATGCCAAGGAAGATCAACACCGAGTAGGCGATGGGCCAGAAGGCGAAGTGCACATCGGTGGTCTGGAGGCCGAGCCAAGCGGGCGCGATCTGCAGGTAGAAGTAACCGAGCACGGCATACGCCACGACCTGGAAGACGGAGTTGAGCAAGACGAGCACCGCGGCTGCCTCGTTGTCGCCGCAGGCGAGCTGGTTCCAGATGAGCACCATCGCGATGCAGCGGGCGAGGCCGA
>JBAXNX010000336.1:0-1728 GCA_037133575.1 Chloroflexota bacterium | reverse complement strand
CATCAGCACGGCGGAAGCGGTGAAGCGTGCGCTGCTCGCGGCGAAGGGCATCGCGTTCTCGAACAGCGCGAGCGGCGTCTACCTGCTCGGCCTGTTCGAGCGCATGGGCATCGCCGAGGAGATGCGCGCGAAGCGCGTCGAGACGACCCCCGGCCCCTCCGGCGCGGTCGTCGCGCGGGGCGACGCCGAGCTGGCCTTCCAGCAGGTGTCTGAGCTACTCCCCGTGGAGGGCATCGACTTCCTCGGCCCGCTCCCCGACGAGATCCAGCAGGCCACCATCTTCGCCGCCGGCATCCCCGCGACCACGCAGCACCTCGACGCCGCCCGCGCGCTCCTCGACTACCTGTCCGCGCCTGCGGCAGCGCCAGCGATCATCGCGAGTGGGATGGAGCCGGGGTGAGGTGAGCAAACTGAGCGAGGCCCTGTCCCGAATCTCGATGCGCGAACTCGTGCTGTACTTTTTGAAGCTCGGTGCCGTTGGCTTCGGGGGGCCAGCGGCACTCGTCGGCTACATGCGCCGCGATCTCGTCGAGGATCGCAGGGCGGTCACGGAGGACACCTACAACCTCTCGCTCGCGCTCGCACAGATCATGCCCGGGCCGTTGGCCGCGCAAACTGCCATGGCGATAGGGTACTTCGAGTACGGAGTACTCGGCGCGTCGTTAGTCGGTGTCGCGTTCATCGTCCCGTCGTTTCTGATGGTGCTGGGCCTCTCATGGCTGTACGTGGTATTCGGCGGACTGCCGATGGTGCAGTCGCTGTTCTACGGGATTGGTGCCGTGGTCATCGCGATCATCGCGATTGCCGCGTACCGATTGGCGCGAGGCACGAACAAGCGGGATCCGCTGCTCTGGGGCGTGTTCATTGTCCTGTTTGTCGCCACCGTGTGGTCAGGTGCCGAACTTGCGGCGCTCTTTCTCCTCGCGGGGCTTGTAGTCGTGATTGCACAGGCGTGGCCCGGTGCACGCAGGGGCTCGTACCTGGTGGTCGGGTGCGTCGGTGCGAGCGGGCTGATCTGGCTCCTCGAGCGGACGTTGCTGAGTGCCGGGAGCGCAGGCGGCGGCGGCCATCCGCTGCTGCAGATCTTGCTGTTCTTCACGAAGGCGGGTGCCTTCGTATTCGGCAGTGGGCTCGCGATTGTGCCGTTCCTGCAGCAGGGCGTCGTGCACGACCTCGGCTGGCTGAACGACAACCAGTTCCTCGACGCGGTCGCGGTGGCGTTAATCACGCCCGGACCGGTCGTGATCACGGTGGCGTTCATCGGCTACCTCGTCGCCGGGGTAGCGGGAGCCGCCATGGCGGCGATCGGCATTTTCCTGCCGGTCTACTTCTTCACGGTGCTGCCTGCGCCGTGGTTTCGGCGACACCGCGACAGTCCGCAGCTCCGGGCCTTCGTCGCCGGTACCACCGCCGCAGCCAGCGGCGCGATCGCCGGCGCGGTCATCGTGCTCGCGCAGCGCGCGATCTTCGACATCCCCACGGCCGCAATCGCTCTCGTCGGTCTCTTGATGCTCTGGCGCTACCGCACGCAGGAGCCGTACCTCGTGGTCGCCGCGGGCGTCGCGGGTCTAGTGCTGTACCCGCTGGTGCACTGAGTTCGCTAGTGCATCTCCGCCACCACGCTCGCCGTGCGCGACGCGATCGCCGCTTTCAGCGGCTGGTGGTCGAGGCGCACGAGGTCGGGGTCGTCGTCGAGGAGCGTCTCGGCTTCGCGGCGCGCGGCGTCGA
>JBAXNX010000335.1:0-1736 GCA_037133575.1 Chloroflexota bacterium | reverse complement strand
TCGAGTTCGCCAAACAGCGTCCCACCGATGATCGGCAACGATGCGTTTTGGACGACGCTCTCGACGGACGGGACGCTCACCAGCGACGACAAGATCGTGAGCGTTTCCCTCATCGATGGCCCGTTCACCGCCTCGGCGCGCCGCATCGATGGCGATGCTCGGCCGGCGACACTGAGCGGGCCGAGTGGGAGGCAGGGTGGCCCTGACGGGCCGAGCCGCCGGGGGCTGCATGTGTGGGGGATCACGTTCAGCTCGCTCGGGTGCTGGGAGATCACGCAGCAGCTCGCGGGTCGAACGTTGCAGTACGTGGTCTGGGTTGGCGTCGAGCGACCTCGGTAGTGCTCGGGTAGCCTCGTTAGCGGACGAGCGTGTCGACCATCACGGCGATGAACAGCGCCGCGAGGTAGTACGTCGAGTACTTAAAGAGGCCCCACGCGCCGCGCTTGCCGGGCTGGGTGAGCATCCACGCCGCGTAGGCGATGAAGATCGCACCGCCGACGAGTGCCGTCCCGAGGTAGATCGAACCGAGATTCGAGACACCCGCGAACACCACCGTGAGCGCGGTGAGCATCACCGACCAGAGCAGGATCTGCACCTTCGTCGCGCGATCGCCCTGCACGACCGGCAGCATCGGCACACCCGCATCGCGGTAGTCGTCCTCGAGGACCAGCGCCAACGCCCAGAAGTGCGGCGGCGTCCACCAGAACACGATCAGGAACATGAAGATCGGCGCGAGGCTGTCGAGCTGGCCGGTGACGGCCGTCCAACCGATCAACGTGGGTGCTGCGCCCGCCGCGCCACCGATCACGATGTTCTGCCAAGTGTTCCGCTTGAGCAGCAGTGTGTAGATGACGACGTAGAAGCCAATCGCCGCGACCGCGAGGATCGCCGACATCACGTTCACCAGTGCGTACAACCAGATCGCTGCGAGCACACCGAGCGCGACGCCGAACCAGAGCGCGCGCTGCGGCGTCACCACGCCGCTCGGCAGCGGGCGGCGACGCGTGCGGCGCATCAACTGGTCGATGTCGCGGTCTACGTACTGGTTGATGGCGTTGGCACTGCCCGCAGCAAGTGCGCCGCCAAGCAGCGTCCAGGCGACGAGAGTGGTCGGAGGCCAGCCGCCGTACGCCAGCACCATCGCGGGCACGGTCGTGATCAGCAGCAGCCAGATGATGTTCGGCTTCGTCAGCGCCACATAGGCGCGCGCGTGGCTGAGGACGGTGCTAGGCATGCGCGGACTGCTGACTACCGCGCGCTCGGCCATCCGCACGTGCCTCGGACGTTCGATCCTCGCCTCGATAGCGCGCGGCAACGGTCGTGATCACGAGCACGGCCCAGATCGTCGCAGCGAGCGCGAGGTGCGCGATGCGCGCGCCGGACGAGAAGTCGGTCCAGATGTTCGAGGCACCGACGAGGATCTGCGCGACGTAGAGCCACATCAGCGCGCGGCCTCCGAGGCGCAACGCGGGCGCCTCGCGACGCAGGGCCAGGACAGCCCAACCGATCACGCCACCACCGACCAGCACCGACAGGCGGTGGATCCAGATGATGACCTGAGCCGGCCCGTTGTTCACGAAGGGGATCGGCGCCGCCGAGCAGTGTGGCCAGGAGATGCAGCCGGTGGTCGCGTCCGCCTTCACGACGTACGCGCCCCAGAGCAGGATCGCGTAGGTGACGACGCAGGTGATCACGAGCACCCGCAACAGTCTCGATCGCTCCGGTGTGTGGATGAC
>JBAXNX010000334.1:0-1743 GCA_037133575.1 Chloroflexota bacterium | reverse complement strand
TACCGAGTCGTCTACGACGGCCCCGGCGGCACCGTCTTCACCTACCGCGCCGCCCCACCCGCCAACCTCGCCCTCGCCCGTTAGCGGCGTTCCGGTTTTGCCCGCAGAGACCGCTTCACCGCCGCGTGCGTGAGCCGCGCTGCATCTGCTGCAAGGCGAAGTTCAGCTTGTCCGTCAGGGCGAGGTCAGATACGAGACAGGTCAACGAAGTGCTGGCGAAAATCCTCTGCCACAACCCATGCGTGCTGATCCACACCATGCTCGACTGGGGATCGAGGTCGCGTAACAGCGGCTAGAGTGGCCGAGCCGGAAAGGGGCTCGGCATGTCGCAGGCTCAGATCAACGAATCATCCTTTTGGCGGGCGTGGCGCGGTGCCCGTCAGGTCGTGGTCACCTCGCCAGCCTTCTGGTTCGTGTCGTTGATCCTCTCCATCGCATCTCCGCTTGTCGCCTATTTCCTGTTCACGCCAACAGGCGCAGAAGCCGCTGACCAAGTGGTCATACAGACCAAGACCTTTGCTGGTGTTGTCTTGATGCTGATGCTCGTGGTCTTTCTCGGTCTCTGGGTGGTGACAGTTCCTCGCGCGCAACGGAACGAAGCGTGGGACGACCTTCGAGCTCTCCGCGAGCGCCGAGACTGGCAAGCAATCATTGCTGAGCTCACAGAGCACATTCGAGAGGGTAATCGGGAGATGGAGATCAACGGCCGCCCGCCTGCCGACAACCATGCGCCGAACGCGCCCTATGTCGATCACACGGGGCCGATGCTGAAATTCATGAACAAGTGGATATCGGATGTCAGAACGACTCTCGTGTCCTGTCCGGAATACATGGCGGACTTCGACAACGATCGCAGAGGGATTTTTCTCGGACGAGAGGTAGACGGCCTGCGTACCCCGGTAGTGGTGGAGCAATTGGATGTCAGACTCCAGCACTTGGCTGGCATCGTCCGCGACATCCGCGCGAATCGCCTTTGACCCTTTGATTCAGAGTCGCCAGAAGAACCAGAAAGGAATCAGTGAGGAGCCTTTTGTTCTAGGGGGCGAAGCCCTCCCACAGGGCGGATGGGCGGGCACAACACTGCACGGCAGCCACCGCCAACACCCCCACGCCCCATACCGCGAGGTTCACCGCGCGCGCTCGGCTCCGCGAAACCACCGAGTCGCCGACGACGTCCCCGGCGTAATCTCGAAACCACAGAGGAGGCGACGATGACACCATTCCGAGTAGGCGCGGCAATCCAGGGACGCGACGCCGCAGAAGCAGTCGCCCAAATCCGCCAGGCCGAAGCAGCCAGCGTCGAAGCAGCGTGGGCCACGATCGGCGGGGCCGGCGGCGACGACCCAATTGCCGCGTACGCTGCGGCACTCGTGCAGACCAACCGCATCCTCCTCGGCACCGCGATCATCCAGACGTGGCCGCGCCACCCCGTCCTGATCGCGCAGCAAACACTCGCCCTGGACGCGCTCGCACCGGGCCGCTTCCGCCTCGGCATCGGCCCCGCGCACGAGGGCAACATGGAGCGCACCTACGGCGTCGACTTCAAAGCGCCCCTCACCAACCTGCGCGAGTACCTCACGATCCTCACCGCCCTCCTCCACAACGGCGAGGTCGACTTCGTCGGCAAGCAGGTCACGGCACGCACGCGCGTCCGCACCACCACCGACACACCCGTCATGGGCTCCGCGCTCCGCCCTCGCTCGTTCGAGCTCTGCGGTGCACTCGCCGACGGCGCGATCTCAT
>JBAXNX010000333.1:0-1743 GCA_037133575.1 Chloroflexota bacterium | reverse complement strand
ACATCTCGGGCCGACCGTTCGCAGCCGTCTCGCTCGATTTCGTCGGGCAGATGATGGGTGAGGCGCCGACGCAGATGGTGTCACACGTGCTGCAGTCGTTCTCCGTGGGCGCGAAGCTGACACTGCACGTCCGCCAGCTGGCGGGCTCCAACGACCACCACATCGCCGAGGCGACGATGAAGGCACTGGGGCGCGCGCTGGATGCAGCGACGCGACCGGACGAGCGCATCGCGGGCGAAGTGCCGAGCACGAAGGGCACGCTCACGGCTTAGGCCGCGAGCAAACGAGGTATCTCGATGCGTACAAACTTTGCTTTTCTCTGTGATGCCGCCGCGCAGGGCGCGGAGGGCAAGATCAGCGCGCTTGGCATCGGGATCAGCCAGCTGCATGCGCAGCAGGTGCCGGTGCAGCGAGCGCAGATCGTGTTGGTTGCGCAGATTGGCTTCACTGCTGATGAGGCAGGCACGAAGAACCTCGCAGTCCGGCTGATCGATGCCGACGGCGGGAATGTGATCGCACCAGTGGATGGGCAACTCGTGTTCAATGCGCCGGAGGGCGCGCTGAGCCCGGTCGCTCAGGTGCTGCTCGAGTTCTCGATGGTGACGTTCCCGAAGTTCGGGGTGTACTCGGTCGACCTGAGCATCGACGGGCAGTCGATCGCGTCACTACCGCTCGAAGTGCTGTTGCTTCAGACGAGCCAGGCGTAGCCGTGGTCGAGCCGACGACGGCCGAGCTGCTCGCGTTTGCACTCGAGCTTGCCGAGGTGGCCGATGCGACGACGATGCCGCACTATCGCAGCGACCCGGAGGCGTGGCGCAAGGCGGACGGCTCGTTCGTGACGGTGGCGGACACGCAGACGGAGCACGTACTGCGCGAGCGCATCACCTCGAGGTTCCCGGAGCACCGCATCCTCGGCGAGGAGGAGGGGCAGACGCTGCCTCCGATGCCGATGGAGCCGAGCGCTGAGGACGCCTCGACGTTCGAGTGGGTGCTCGACCCGATCGATGGGACGCACAACTTCATGCGCGGGATCCCGGTGTGGGCATCGCTGATTGCGTGCCAGCGCAACGGCGTGCCGATAGTCGGTGCGATCTCGGCGCCGGCGATGGGGACACAGTGGTGGGGCTCACGCGGTGCGGGCGCGTTCCGACGCGATGCGCTGACGGGTGTCGAGGAGCGCCTACAGGTGTCCTCGCGCGCGACGTTGGGTGAGGCGCAGGTGCTGTACGGGTCGTACCGGCTCATGATTGAGGCATGGGGTGGGAACGCCGATACGTTGCTGCGCTCGTCGTGGCGGCAGCGCGGGTTCGGTGACTTCTGGCAGCACTGTCTTGTGGCTGAGGGCAGCGCAGAGATCGCCCTCGAGCCGGAGATCAAGCCGTGGGACATCGCGGCGGTGCAGGTGATCGTCGAGGAGGCAGGCGGCCGCCTGACCGACATCGACGGTGTCGCGCGCATCGACGCGGGGCACTGCATCACCTCGAACGGTGCGCTGCACGAGGACGTGCTGCGGGTGCTGCGAGGCGGCGCCGCCTAGACGGGCTGGGCGACCTTCGCGAGCAGGCGACCGGCGAGGAACTCGCGGACGGTCTCGCGACCTTCGGCGGAGATGCCGCCGTGTAGGCCGGGCGTGGCCTGCAGACGCTTGTCGGTCGAGCCGAGCATCGCATAGAGCTCGAACGCGCTCTGGCGGTCGAAGCGCTCGTCGTCCCACTGCACGTGGAAGATGAGCGGGCACGTCAC
>JBAXNX010000332.1:0-1752 GCA_037133575.1 Chloroflexota bacterium | reverse complement strand
TGCCGCCCGACGGCATCATCAAGACGCGCATCGCGTTCGAGCAGCTGATCGCGCAGGGCATCGGCGACACCATTCGCGTGTCGCTCACCGTGCCGTTCGACGACAAGGGCATGGAGATCGTCGCGGGCCGCGAGATCATCAGCGACATCGCCGCCGGCCGCTTCCGCAGCGTCCCCCCCAACTTCGGCGAGGGCTTGAACATCATCTCGTGCCCCTCGTGCTCACGCGTCGAGAACATGAAGTTCATCGAGCTCGCGCAGGAGCTGAAGCAGGTCACCGCCTACGCGAAGGACCACAAGATCACGATCGCGGTCATGGGCTGCCGCGTGAACGGGCCGGGCGAGACCGACGACGCCGACCTCGGGCTGTGGTGCGGACCCGCCGCCGTGAACCTCAAGCGTGGCGAGGAAGAGCTCGGCGCCTACCCGTACGAGACCGTCCTCGACCGCCTCAAGGTCGAGCTCGACACGCTGATTGCCGCAGGCAGATAAGCGGCGGAGTGCCGCGCGCTCATAACTCGTTCGCGCAGCCTCGAACGCTCCGCACGGAGATCCGAGGCGTGCTCGATCGCGTAATCCCTCCACAAGCCCGCTTCCACGCGCGCCAGGGAGAGACCACACCATGAAGTTCACCGCACTCGTGACCGCAGCCGCGGCCACCGTACTCACGCTCGCATGCGGCAGCACCGCCCCCGCCGCGAGCACGCCCACTGCCGCCGCTACCTCGGCCGCCACGGCAGCGGCCACAGCTGCAGCGAAGACCACGGCCACCGCCGCAGCGACGAGCGCACCGGCCGCTGCAGCAGCCGTCTCGGTCACGGCCGTCGAGATCACAGACGCGAAGTACGAGTACAACCCGTCGACGCTGGCCTTCAAGACCGGCGACACGCAGGTGAAGTTCGAGAACAAGGCCGGCAACCAGCGCCCGCACACCTTCACCATCAAGAACGCCGCAGGCACCGAGGTGTTCCGCAGCGACCGCATCCAGCCTGGCACTTCCGCAGACCTGAAGATCAGCCTCGCCGAGGCTGGCACCTACAAGTTCCTGTGCGTCGTGCAGGGCCACGAAGACAAGGGTCAGACCGGTACGCTCACCGTGACCAAGAGCTAGCCGAGACCAGTCCAAGGGAATAGGCGATGACACCGGAGACGCTGACGCTGGTCTCACTGCTGATTCACGTACCCGTGGTGGTGGCGTGGATCGTGTTCGCCTCGGCGGAAGCAGCGTTGGCGTCTCCGAAGTTCCTCGTCGCGCAGGCGCCGTTGCAATTCGTGACGGTGCTGCGCATTCCCACGCTCGTGCTGCTCGCGATCATCCTCGTGACCGGCATCCGACAGACGATGGACAACCCCTTCGTCCCGGTGAACTCGATCGAGACGCTCGAGAAACTGCGCGACACCACGACCTACGGCATGGCGCTGTTCATCAAGCACATCTGGGTCGTCGCGACGGTCGTGCTCAGCCTCGTGCTGCGCTTCTGGCTCGCGCCGCGCCTGCTCGCCGCCGGCGAGACGCAGCCATCGAGGCTGTTCGGCATCCTCGCGTGGCTCAACGTCGGCGCGTGCGTACTCACGCTGCTCGCCACGACACGCATGGTGATCCAGCTCCACTAGCCTGCACGAGCCGCGCCCAACGCGTACGCTCGCCACATGACGTCGAGCAGCCCACGTCCGCCCGTAGCCCCCCCTCCAATTGCCCTCAGCACGATGTGGGCGATGCAGCCGCGCTTCGAGCACGACATCCACGCCTTCA
>JBAXNX010000331.1:0-1771 GCA_037133575.1 Chloroflexota bacterium | reverse complement strand
CTGTTCATCGACCACGGCATGGGCATCGTGATCGGCGAGACCGCGGTGATCGGCGATGACTGTCACCTCTATCAGGAGGTCACGCTCGGCGGGACCTCGACGCGCCGTGAGAAGCGTCATCCCACCCTCGAAAGCGGCGTGGTCGTCGGCGCGGGCGCGAAGATCATCGGCGCTGTGACGATCGGCTCGCACGCGCGCATCGGCGCGGGCAGCGTCGTGATCTCGAACGTGCCGCCGTTCGCGACGGTCGTAGGCGTGCCCGGCCACATCGTGGCGTTCACGAACGCGACCAACGACACGGTCGAGCGCCTGCCTGACCCCGAGTGGGATCGACTACAAGATCTCGAACGACGCATCGCAGACCTCGAGCGTCATGCGGGGACGGCAGCGCCGGGCGGCGGCTTCGATGGCGGCGCGGCACCGCGGACGACCGGCGGCGAGGAAGCACCGTAGTGCGGCTGTACAACACGCTCACCTCGACGGTCGATGACTGGGCGCCGATGCAGGCTGGCCGCGTGGGCATCTATGTCTGCGGTGTCACGCCGTACTCGGAGAGCCACATCGGTCACGCGATGTCCGCGATCGTCTACGACGTACTCGTGCGCTACCTGCGCTGGGGTGGCAACTCGTTCGGCGGCATGCAGGTCACGTATGTCTCGAACTACACGGACGTGGACGACAAGCTGATCGTGCGCGGACATGAGCTCGGCATTGACCCGCTCAAACTCGCGGACCAGAACATCGCGCAGTGGGAAGCCGAGCAGGCACAGCTCGGGCTGATACCGCCTGACGTACGACCTCGAGTGACCCGTGAGATCGAGGCGATCCTCGCGCTCACCGAGCAGTTGATCGCCAACGGCGCTGCGTACTCGACGCCTACGGGCGACGTGTACTTCCGCGTGCGCTCGGACGACGACTACGGCAAGCTCTCGCACCGCAACATCGAGGAGTTGCGCACCGGTACGCGATTCGAGCCCGGCGACGAGAAGGAGTTCCCGCTCGACTTCGCGCTGTGGAAGCGCGCCAAGCCTGGCGAACCCTCGTGGCCCTCGCCATGGGGCGCGGGACGGCCAGGCTGGCACATCGAGTGCTCCGCAATGGCGCAGCGGTACCTCGGTGACACGTTCGACATTCACGGTGGCGGGCTCGACCTCGTGTTCCCGCATCACGAGAACGAGGTCGCGCAGTCGGAGTCGGCGACGGGCAAGCCGTTCGCGCGCGTGTGGATGCACAACGGCCTCGTGCGCCTCGACGGCGAGAAGATGTCGAAGTCGCTCGGCAACGTGATCAGCGTGCGCGAGGCGCTCGAGCGCTGGACGTCGGATGCGCTACGCCTGTTCGTGCTGTCGAGTCACTACCGCAGCCCGAACAACGTCACCGACGACGCCCTGGTCGCCGCGCAGCGTGGCATCGATCGCCTCACCGCGGCACTGCGGCCGTTCGACGGTGTGCCGAACCTCGACGAGCAGGAGCTGCGCGACCACCACGGCTATCCAATCGCGGGCCCACTCGTACGTCCCGCTGACACGGCGCGCGAGCGATTCATCGAGTCGATCGAAGACGATGTGAACACGTCGCAGGCGATCGCCGCGCTGTTCGACCTCGTGCGCGAGATCAATCGTCGACGCGACGCAGTGCAGGATGCAGTCGCGGAACAGCACACGCTACGCGAGCTCGCAGACCTCCTCGGACTGCGGCTCGAGGAAGCAAACGTCGAGGCAGACCTCGATGTCGTCGCGCTATCGAAGCTCGCGAAGCAGTTCGAGGTCGT
>JBAXNX010000330.1:0-1784 GCA_037133575.1 Chloroflexota bacterium | reverse complement strand
GGCGAAACACTGTCCGGGCACGGCCGCGGCAAAGCCGCCCGTGCCCCGGCCTCGGCGCAAGCCGAGCCGTCCGAGTCCGACTCAATGCACGAGGCAAAACGAAACCCCGCTCACACGGGGCCTCGCACCACCAAAGCGCTGGGTGAACGGGCGCTGCGCGCCCTAGCGGACTTCGACGGGGACGCCTGCCTTGCACTGCGCGCACTCGGACGGCTCGTACGACGGCATCTCGATCTCCGTGGCTGCGAAGAACGGCACGTCGAAGTTCGCGCGCCCCTGCGAGCGGTCCACCATCACGGCGACACCGACGACGACGCCACCGGCTGCGTTCACCGCATCGATCGTGTCGCGGATCGACGCGCCCGAGGTGAGCACGTCGTCCACCACCAGCACGCGCTCACCGGCTTCGAGATGGAAGTCGCGTTGGAACGCGCGCCCGCCCGCCTCGGCACGCTCGGCAAAGATGCCGCGCTTGCCGAGCTGTCGCCCGATTTCGTAGGCCAGGATGATCCCGCCCGTCGTCGGGCCGGCGATCGTCTGCGGGTTCGTGTCACGCGAGCCCTCGGCCATGCGCTTGCACACGACCTCGGTCTGCTCGGGCCATTGCAAGAGATTGAACTTCTCCAGGTAGCGGTCGGAGTGCCGCCCGGAGTTCAGCTGGAAATGGCCATTGAGGATCGCGCCGGTCTGCTCGAACGCCGCGATCATGGTGGGGTCTACTGGGATTTCAGGACTCCGGCCTGGGGCGTCGCTGCAATCTCGGCTTCGTTGTCGACACGGCCGGCCTTCGCCAGCGGCCAGTACCGCACCTCGGCGCGGCCAATCATGAACGACTCGCCCAGCATGCCCCACGAGTGCGAGTCGTATGAGTTGTTGCGATTATCGCCGAGCACGAAGTACTGGCCTTCAGGCACCTGCACCGGGCCGTACTCGTACGCGGGCGGCTTATCGAGGTAGGCCTCCGTGCGTGCCACGCCGTTCACGTACACCTGCCCGGCGTGCACCTCGATGGTCTCGCCCGGCAACGCGATCACGCGCTTGATGAAGTCACGGCGCGGGTCCTGCGGGAACCGGAACACCACGACGTCACCTGGCTCGGGCTGCCCGAATGGGCGCCACTCGCCCTGGCCGGACTGCCCCGGCAGCCACGAGAGGTTGAAGCTGCGGTAGACCAGCTTGTTCACGATCAGCATCTCGCCGTTATGGAACGTCGGCTCCATCGAACCACCATCGACGACGAAGTTCTGCCCGATCGAGCGGACGAACAGGAACATCAGCAGCGCGAGCGCGAGTACCTCGACGGTCTCGACCACGCCGCGCGCGCCCCACGGCCACAGCAGCTCCCACACGCTGCGCTGTGGTGCTGGCTCTGGCGGAAGCGGCGGCCCCCAGTTGGCAGGGTCATCGAGCGGGTCGGCATACCAGGTGCGAATGCCCCCCATGCCCTCAAGCTCGCCACCCTCGGCGATCGGCTCGTCCTTATCGTTGTCGAGCCCGAACGGCGCGTCGAGCGGACGCGGCCACTCTGGTGGCATCGACGGGCCATCGGCCCTCCCGGGCACATGCGGTGGCGGCGTAGAGAAGGAGGAAAAGGATGGCGCGCCATCCGCACTCCCGTTTGCATACGGGGGATACGGAGCGGGGGCGGAAGCATCCTCGGGAGGGACAGAGCCACCGGATTCGGCGCCCGGCGTGGGGTTCACCATGTTCCGAGTATAGCAGCGGCCCTCTTAGCGACCTGCGAGCGATAACCCAGTGATACCCGGGTATTACGCTCGCCGCGC
>JBAXNX010000329.1:0-1786 GCA_037133575.1 Chloroflexota bacterium | reverse complement strand
CCGCACTCACTGACCAGGCGCAGCAAGACGCGTTCGACCTGGGCGCGAAGTACGGCGATGTGCTGCTGCTGCAGAAGCCAGTCGCGTGGAGCGAGTTCGCGGCGGGCGGCACGCCGTCGACGAAGACGCGCATGCAGACCGCAAGCGAGCGCGATCACGCGCAGGCACGCGGACTGCAGCTGTTCATCGCGCTCGATCCATTCGACCCGGCAGACCGAGGACGGCTCGCATCACCGCCAGCCGGGAGCGAGACGCACGACCTGAGCGATCCGTCATTGCGCAGCGCACTGGTCGCGCAGGCGAAGTACGTCGCGGTGAACTACAAGCCGACGTATCTCGCGATCGGCGTCGAGGTGAACGGGACGTACGAGCGCAATCCCACGCAGTACCAGAAGTTCGTCGAGGCCTACAAAGAGGCGTACTCCGCAGCGAAGTCCGCATCGCCCAACACGATGGTGTTCCCGACATTCGAGTACGAGCAGCTGCTCGGCCTCGTGCCATGGGAAGCACCGCATCCGCCGCGATGGGAACTGCTGCGCGACTTCGCGGAACGCTCCGACATGTTCGCGATCTCGACGTATCCGTCGTTCACGTACTCGGTCGCGCGCAAGGTGCCGCCCGATTACTACCGACAGATCAAGGACCAGACGAAGCTGCCGATCGCGTTCGCATCGGCAGGCTACGCATCAGCGCCGGGTCGCGATGGTGTGAACTCCTCGACGCCGGATGAGCAGCGGCGCTTCTTGCAGCGCCTGCTCGGCGATGCGGACGCACTCGCGTCACCGCTCGTGGTGTGGTTTCTGCGGCAGGACGCGAACTACCTGACCGCGCCACCGTTCGATCTGTTCCAGAGCATCGGGCTCGTCGACGTGAAGGGAACCAACAAACAAGCGTGGCCGATCTGGGAGGCCACCTCGATGCGCCCGTACGACTCCTCGACACCTGCGAAGGAGCCACCGCCGGATCCGTCGAGCACGCCTTAGTCACTCGAGTGCAGCAACGAAGAACCCCGGCCGATGGCCGGGGTTCGTGCGTAGGTCGGGCGTGCGCCGGTTAGTAGGTGCAGCCGTTCTTGTCGAGCTCGCCTTTTGTGTCGGTGATCTGCTTCTCGAGCTCCTCGGCGCCGACGTTGCGGTCGGTACCGGCACTCGGCATGTCCTTCGACCCAAGCGGCTTGATGTCGAGCGGCTTGGCGATCTTCAGGCGGGTTTCGAGGTTCTGCAGCTTCGAGCGGAGCTGCGCGCAGACGACGGTATTGGTAGTAGTCATGAGGATCCTCCCTCGGAAAGCAACGCCAACTGGCGTCGCGGAGTCTACCTCGCAGGGAAGGTTTTAGGTCAAACGTTATGAGACAACTCGTGAAAATCTTGGGGCGAGCCCGCTCAGCCGAGGCGAGCCGAGCGCGCTAGAGTGGCGCCCACATACGGCGAGGTGCCCCGATGACCAACGAGATCGCGCAGATCGGCTTCGCAGCGTCCAGCTCGGTCTACGAGCGGGGGCGGCCGGACTACCCGGCTGCGGTGATCGACGGGCTGATGGAGACGTTGCGGCTCACCTCCACGAGCCGGCTGCTGGACCTGGCGACCGGCACGGGGAAGCTCGCGCGTGGGTTCATCGGGCGGGTCGACCTCGTGGCTGCCGAGCCGTCCGTCGAGATGTGCACGGAGTTCGCGCGCATCCAGCCGGGGGTGCCGCTGGTGGGTTCGGTCGGCGAGGTGCTGCCGTTCGCGGATGGCTCGCTGGACGCGGTGACGATCGGGACGGCGTTCCACTGGTTCGACGGGCC
>JBAXNX010000328.1:0-1787 GCA_037133575.1 Chloroflexota bacterium | reverse complement strand
TGCGCTTCTACACCTCGGCCACGCTCATCTGGGTCGCCGGCACCGTGCTCTGGTTCGTGGTGCTCGTCATCCGCGACCGCATCGAGCTCATGCTCGCCGGCGCGCTGACCTTTGCCGTCGTCATATTGCTCGGCTGCTACGTCATCAGTCCCGATGCGCTGATTGTCCGTACCAATCTCGACCTCGCGCAGCGCAACGTGCGCGCACTCGACGTCGAGTACGCCGCATCGCTCAGCGCCGACGCCCTGCCGCCATTGATCGAGGCGTACTCGAAACTCACGCCAGAAGACCGCTGCCGCGTCGCGATCGTCGCCGAGCGCTACCGCACCCCGAGTGACGTGCGCGAGTGGAACCTCGCGCGCGCGAATGCCGCGAGCCTGCTCGCCGCCCACCCCGAGGTCGATACGGTCGCCTGCTCGATCCGCTGAGGATCGAGCGCATGACGAGCGGCCGATGCCTGTGTGATGTGTCACACATTCCGAGCACGCGATCTCGAGGCAGAACATTCGAGTCCTCAACTGAGGGCTCGAAACGACGGGGGAAGGTCGAGCGGAACGCTCGCTAGTTGCCGCCGCCGGTCATGTCGATGATGTCCTTGTTCGTGCGGTGGATCTCCGTAGGCAGCGAGTAGTCGATGCCTGGCACGCCGAAGCCGAACAGCTGCTCGAACTCCTGCTTGTAGCCCGCGTAGTCACCGACCGTGTTCAGCGTCTCCGTCGTGATCTGCGCGAAGCGCTCCTTGACGATCTCCTGCACGTCCGGACGCATCTCCCAGTCGTCGAGGTGGATCAGTCCGTCCGCCGACGGCGTCGGCCACGGCTTCCCGTTCTGGAAGTGGTCGTGGACCATCCGCGCAATCTGCGCGATCACGGTCTCCTCAAGGTTCTTCTCCTTGAGCACCTTGCGCAGCACGCTCAGGTACAGCGGCACCGCCGGAATCGCCGCCGAGGCCTGCGTGATCGTGGCCTTGTTTGCGCTCACGTACGCGCCGCCGTCCACGGCTGCCTGCATCAGCGGGTTCAGCCGCGCGCCGGTCATCTCGAGGTGCTCCTTGGCACGCCCGATCGTTCCCGCGCGATAGATTGGATACGTCACCTCAGGCCCGATGTACGTGTACGCCACCGTGTAGCACTGGTTGTCGAGGAGGTCCTCCTCGATCAGCAGCTTGATCCAGCGCTCCCAGTCCTCGCCGCCCATCACCTTCACGGTGTCGCGGATTTCGCCCTCGTCTGCAGGATCGATCTCGGTGTCGATCACCTCGTCGTTGCGGAAATCGATCGTCTTGCCGCGATACGTCGAGCCGATCGGCTTGAGCACGCTGCTGTATGTGATCCCGGTCTCCGGGTCGCGCCGTCGAGGTGCCGCGATGCTGTACGCGACGAAGTTCAGCTTGCCAAAGTTTTTCTTCAGCTCCGCGACGGTCGCTGCCTTCACCTCGTCGGAGAAGCAGTCGCCGTTGATCGTGCGCAGCGTGCGGTACTCCTCCTGCGCGATGCGAGTCGCCTCGACCACGTTGTACCAGCCCGCCGATCCCGTCCGCTCCTCCGTCGAGGGGCGCTCGAGGCATACGCCGAGCGCCTTCCCGCCAGACGAGAAGTTGGTGCACAGCGTCGTCGCCAGCCCGTACCCGGTGCTCGACCCGATCACCAGCACGTTGTCGAGCTTGCCGCCGGTGCTGGTCGTGCGCGCGTGCGCCCACAGGTTCTGCACGTTCGCGGCGCAGCCGTCCGGATGCGCGTTCGTGGCGATGTACCCGCGGATGCGCGGCGTGACGACCTGCTTCGACA
>JBAXNX010000327.1:0-1792 GCA_037133575.1 Chloroflexota bacterium | reverse complement strand
TCCGGGCCTAGACTCCTCGCGTGACCACGTCTATTCCCTCGATGCGCATTGGCGGTCGCACGTTCGCGTGGGGTACTCGCACGTATGTCATGGGGATCGTGAACGCGACGCCCGATTCGTTCTCGGGCGATGGTGTGCTCGATGCCGCGCAGGCAGCCGAGCAGGCGCGCGCGATGGTGGCGGCGGGTGCGGACCTGATCGATGTCGGTGCGGAGTCGACCAAGCCTGGACACAGCTTGGTAGATGCGGATGGCGAGTGGGTGCGGCTCGCGCCGGTGCTGCGCGCGGTGCGCGCCGCGGTGAGCGTGCCGATCACGGTGGACACCTCGAAAGCGACGGTCGCAGAGCGCGCGTTCGAGGCGGGCGCGGATGCGCTGAACGATGTGCAGGGGCTGCGCTCGGATCCGGCGATGGCTGGTGTGCTCGCGCGGAGCGGGCTGCCGGCGGTGCTGATGCACAACCAGCGTGAGCGCGCGTCCTCGGGTGATGTGATCGCTGACATTCGCGCTGGGCTCGAAGCGAGCATCGCGATCGCGCGCGAGGCCGACGTCGAGCTCGAACGACTGGTGCTGGATCCGGGGTTTGGGTTCGGGTGGCAGCCCGCGCAAAACCTCGAGATGCTGCGGCGACTGGGCGAGCTGCGTGCGCTGGGGCGACCGCTGCTCGTGGGCACGTCGCGCAAGTCGACGATTGGTGCCGTGTTAGGTGATCGGCCGGAAGGCGAGCGGCTGTGGGGTACGGCCGCGAGTGTGGCATTGGCGATCGAGGCGGGTGCGGACATCGTGCGGGTGCACGACGTCGCGACGATGTACGACGTCGTTCGCACCTCGGATGCGGCGGTGCGTGCGTGGCCGGCGAGCGAGCGGCGCGTGTGGCTCGCGCTGGGTGGGAACCTCGGCGATCGCGTGGGGAACCTGCGTAGTGCGCTCGATGCGCTGTGCCGCGCGGGCGTGGCGATCGAGCTCGTATCGCGCGTGTACGAGACACCGCCGTGGGGCGTTGTTGAGCAGCCGCGCTTCGTGAACATCGCGGTGGCTGCGCGTAGCTCGTTGTCGGCGCGTGAGTTGCTCGTGCTCGCGAAGCGCATCGAGGCGGACGCGGGGCGCAACTTTGGTGCGGTGCGGAATAGCGCCAGACCGATCGACGTGGACATTCTCGCGATCGAGGGCGAGACGATGGATGAGGCAGACCTGATCGTGCCGCATGCGGCGATGCATGAGCGTGCGTTCGTGCTCGTGCCACTCGCGGATGTGGCGCCGCACTGGCGTCACCCGGCGCTGCGGCGCACGACCTCGGAGCTGCTCGCGGAGGTGGATGCGAGCGGGATCGATGTGATTGAGGACTGCGGGTGGTGGTCGCCGCCCCGCGGTTAGGCCTCGGGACTTACGCGCGCGGGTCGAGCAGCAGCATCGGGATGTGGCGTTTGGTCTTGCGCTCGTAGGCGTCGAAGCCGGCGTAGTTGGCAACGGCGACCTTCCACAGGCGCGCGCGTTCCTCTTCGGTGGCCTGGCGGACGCCGACGGCCATGCGGCGGTCGTGCACCTGGATCTCGGCGGAGCCAGCCGCGGTGGCGTTGTAGAACCACGCGGGATGCGAGTCTGAGCCGTTGTTCGAGGCGATGACGGCGAAGCGGTCCTGCTCGGGATCGCGCACGTACATTACCGGCGTATTGCGGCGCTGACCGGTACGGCGGCCGGTCGTGATGAGTACGAGCACGTCACCGCCGAACATGCGCGAGCCAATCTTGCCGTTGGTGGCGCGGTAGAGGGCGACGTGGATGGCGAGGAACAGA
>JBAXNX010000326.1:0-1792 GCA_037133575.1 Chloroflexota bacterium | reverse complement strand
TCTGTTCCTCGCCATCCACGTCGCCCTCTACCGCGCCACCAACGGCAAGATTGGCGGCCGCATGTTCGGCGGCAACGTGCTCATCCTCACCACGACCGGCCGCCGCAGCGGCAAGCGCCGCGACACGCCGGTGATGTACGTGCGTGATCCGGAGCAGGACCGCTTCGCCGTCATCGCTTCGAACGGTGGCGCGGCCTCGCACCCTGCGTGGTTCCACAACGCCACCGCCGCAGGCGCCGCCGAGATCCAGGTGCGCGACCGCCGCATCGCCGTCGGCGTGCGACAGGCGACCGAGGAGGAACGCGCGCGCCTCTGGCCGCTCGCTGTCGCCGACTACGCCGGCTTCGATGCCTGCCAGAAGAAGACGCAGCGCCACATCCCGATGCTGCTGCTCGACCCGCACGCCTGATGTCGAGGCCCTATACGCGGGGCGCTGACCACCAGCCGAAGTCCTCGATCACATCGATCCCGCTCGCATCCACCTCCGCGAGCAGATCCGACGTCGTGCGCCGCAGCGCTGGATGACGCCAGTGCGGCGCCACATCCGCGAGTGGCACGAGCACGAACGCACGCTCATGCATCGCCGCATGCGGCACGATCAGGTCTGCCTCATCCATCGTCTCGCCCTCGATCGCGAGAATGTCCACGTCGATCGGTCTGGCGCTATTCCGCACCGCACCAAAGTTGCGCCCCGCGTCCGCCTCGATGCGCTTCGCGAGCACGAGCAACTCACGCGCCGACAACGAGCTACGCGCAGCCACCGCGATGTTCACGAAGCGCGGCTGCTCAACAACGCCCCACGGCGGTGTCTCGTACACGCGCGATACGAGCTCGATCGCCACGCCCGCGCGGCACAGCGCATCGAGCGCACTACGCAGGTTCCCCACGCGATCGCCGAGGTTCCCACCCAGCGCGAGCCACACGCGCCGCTCGCTCGCCGGCCACGCACGCACCGCCGCATCCGAGGTGCGAACGACGTCGTACATCGTCGCGACGTCGTGCACCCGCACGATGTCCGCACCCGCCTCGATCGCCAATGCCACACTCGCGGCCGTACCCCACAGCCGCTCGCCTTCCGGCCGATCACCTAACACGGCACCAATCGTCGACTTCCGCGACGTCCCCACGAGCAACGGTCGTCCCAGCGCACGCAGCTCACCGAGCCGCCGCAGCATCTCGAGGTTCTGCGCGGGCTGCCACCCGAACCCGAACCCCGGATCCAGCACCAGTCGTTCGAGGTCGACACCAGCCTCGCGCGCGATCGTGATGCTCGCCTCGAGCCCCGCGCAAATGTCCGCGATCACATCGCCCGAGGACACACGCTCACGCTGATTGTGCATCAGCACGGCCGGCAGTCCGCTCCGCGCGAGCACACCAGCCATCGCCGCATCCGAGCGCAGCCCCTGCACATCGTTCAGCGCGTCAGCGCCCGCCTCGAACGCGCGTTCCGCAACTGCCGCCTTCGAGGTGTCCACCGTGATCGGCACGCTGACCGCAGCACGCACCGCGCGCAGCACCGGCGCGAGCCGTGCCCACTCGCCATCCGCATCCACCGAGATGTGTCCAGGCTTGGTCGACTCCGCGCCGACGTCGATCAGATCCGCCCCGGCCGCGACCATCGCGCGCGCCTGCTCGGCCGCCCGTGTCGCGTCGAGCACGCCATCGCCCGAGAACGAATCAGGAGTCGCATTCACGATCCCCATGACATACGTGCGAGTACCCCACGCGAACGTGCGGCCGCCAATGCGCATCGAGGGAATAGACGTGGTCACGCGAGGAGTCTAGGCCCGGA
>JBAXNX010000325.1:0-1814 GCA_037133575.1 Chloroflexota bacterium | reverse complement strand
GCATCGTCGACCGCCCGGACGCCATCGAGCTCGACAACGTCGAGGGGCGCGTCGACTTCGACCACGTCTTCTTCCACTACGTCGCGGGTGTGCCGATCCTGCAGGACGTCGATCTGCACGTGCAGCCCGGCGAGACGATCGCCTTCGTGGGCCACACAGGGGCGGGCAAGACCACGATCACGAGCCTCGTGAGCCGCGGCTACGAGGTGACCGAGGGTGCGATCCGCATCGACGGCCACGACCTGCGCGACATCAAGCGGCGCTCGCTGACGCGCCACATGGGCGTTGTGCTGCAGACGCCGTACCTGTTCAGCGGCTCGATTGCGGACAACATCGCGTACGGCCGCTCCGACGCATTGCGCGAGGACATCGTGCGAGCGGCGACCGCCGTCGGCGCCCATGACTTCATCGAGCGTCTGCCGCAGGGCTACGACACGCTGCTGCGGCAGGGCGGGCAGAACTTCTCGGTTGGTCAGCGCCAGTTGATCTCGTTCGCCCGTGCCATCCTCGCGGCGCCGCGCATCCTCGTCCTCGACGAGGCGACGGCGTACGTGGACACGCAGACGGAGGCGATCATCCAGCGGGCGCTCAAGGAGCTGCTCAAGGGCCGCACCTCGTTCGTGATCGCGCACCGCCTCTCGACGATTCGTGAGGCGGACCGCATTGTCGTGCTCGACCTCGGCAAGGTCGCTGAGATCGGCTCCCACGATGAGCTGCTGGCGCAGGGCGGCATCTACGCCAACCTGTATCGCATGACCTACGAGAGCGAGCAGGCCGAGCGCCAGGACGAGATGCTGGGTGAGGACGCGGCGGTAGCCCGCCGACGGCGCGGCGAAGTCGAGGGTGAGGCCGCAACGGCTGGCGCCACGCCCTAGTCCGAATCAAGAGATACGCAGCACACGCCCGGCGCTTGCGCCGGGCGTGTGGTTTTCGTCTGATGGTCGGCACCAGACGACAGGGGGCGACGATGGATCTCGAACTCGCAGGCAAGACAGCGGTCGTGACTGGCGGCAGCCGCGGCATCGGCAAGGCGACAGCGCGGCAGCTCGCGCGCGAGGGTGTGGCGGTGGTCATTGCCTCGCGTGGCCTCGAAGCGCTCGAGGCGACCGCGAGCGAGCTGAGCGCGGAGACTGGCGGCCGGGTGATTGCGATCGCCGCTGACACGACCGATGACGCCTCGATTCAGGCGTTGTTCAGCCGCACTGCGTCCGAGTTGGGCCACGTCGACATCCTCGTGAACTCGGCCGCGCGTGTCGGTGGAGGCGGACGCCCGCCCGGCCTCGATGGCATCACGCACGACGCCTTCCTCGACGAGATGAACACGAAAGTCTTCGGTTACCTGCGCTGCTGTCAGGCCGTCGCGCCGCTGATGCGGGCGCAGGGCTGGGGCCGCATCATCAACCTCAGTGGCCTCGCGGCACGGTCGACTGGCAATGCGCTGGGCAGCATTCGCAACGTCTCCGTCGCTGCGCTCAGCAAGAACCTCGCGGACGAGCTCGGGCCGCACGGTATCAACGTGACCGTGGTGCACCCGGGCACGAGCCGTACCGAGCGCACGCCGAGCATGCTCGAGACCATCGCGACGCGGGATGGCATCAGCACTGAGGAGGCGGAGCGCCGCCTCGCGAACAACACGCTGGGACGCTTCGTCACCGCTGAGGAGATCGCGGACGTGATTACGTTCCTCGCGTCACCTCGATCCGTGTCGATCAACGGCGACGCGGTCGTGGTCGGCGGTGGCTCGGGGAGCTCGATCTTTTACTAGGGCGCGACGACCATGCGCAGCAGCGCATCGGACATCTGCTGCTTCACGC
>JBAXNX010000324.1:0-1836 GCA_037133575.1 Chloroflexota bacterium | reverse complement strand
CTCGCTGAACATGTACGGGCAGGTCGGTGCGATCTCCGATCGCCCCGGTCATGAGCAGCTCGCGCAGGCCGCCACTGGTATGCAGTCGCGCTATGGTGCCGGTGGCTCACCGCAACTCCAACGCCTCGCTGTCACCGACTACGGCACGGGCTACCTCGGCGCGTACGCGGTCGCACTCGCGCTGCTGCATCGAGCACGCACTGGTGAAGGCCAGCACGTCGCGACAAGCCTGTCGCACACGGCGACGCTGCTGCAGTCACCGTTCATGCTCGACCACGACGGTGCGACCTGGGACGAGCCGCGCGGCCAGAACGCGATCGGTGATGGCCCGCTGCACCGCGCCTATGCGGCGAGCGATGGCTGGCTCTGGTTCGGCGCTCGCACGGCGGACTTGTCCGCTCTTGGGGTTGTGGTCGGCACCCACCTCGAAGGCATGGACGACGACGAGCTGACAGAGGCGCTGACGACGGCATTCGGGACTGCGAGCGGCGCAACGTGGGTCGAGCGGTTAACCAGCGCCGGGTTTGGCGTGAGCCCCTACCTGCAAGACCTCGCCGCGCTGATGGAGGACCCGTGGGTTGTCGCCCACGGACTCAGCGTCACTCGCGATCACGGCGATCGAGGGGTGATCACGCATCCCGGCCCTGCGCCGCGGCTCGCGGGCACGCCGCTCGTCGTTGGGCGACCAACGCCTGCGATCGGTGACGACACGGTCGAACTACTCACAGAACTCGGGCTTGGCGATCGCATCGAGGCGCTGCGGAACGTGACGACCGCGCGAGGTGGGACGGTGGACGCGGGCTAGCGCGGCCTGACGAGCGCGGGCGATCGCTCCGGCTGGCCGTCGACGCTGCGGCTCTTGGTGAGGATCTCGTTCAGGATCTCGGGGACCTCGAACACGGCGTTGTTCGTCATGTGCGACACGTTGGCGCGGTACGCCTCGATGTCCTCGAGCAGGCGCAGCGCGGCTGCGCCGATCTTCTTCGTGGAGTCGACGATGATGCCCAATCGGTGCTCGCGCACCCAGTCGGTGTTGTAGCGCTCCTGCGGCATCGTCCAGCGGTTGCGCACGGTAATCACCGGCAGCCCCTGCTGCACCGCCTCACTCAGACTGCCCGGCCCGGGCTTGCCGATGAAGAAGTCACCGAGCTGCATGTAGCGGCGGACTTCCGAGGTGAACTCGACCACCACGTGACCGGACACACCGCGTGCACGCAGCTTTCGCGCGAGCGACTCGTTGTGGCCGCACATCAGGATGAGCTGCACGTCGCGCAGTTGCTTCGCGATCGAGAGCATCGCCATCGAGCCGTGCCCGCCGAACATCACCACGCCCACCGGCTTCGATGGGTCGAGGCCGATCGCAACTCGCTCACGAGCACGGTCGATCTCGATCGGCTCGTAGAAGTCGGGGCGCACGATCATGCCCGACACCTGATGCACCTGCTCTGGGGGCACACCCTGATCGAGCGCCTGCTGGTACGCGTGCGGCGTCCCCGCGATCACATGCTGCGAGGTGCCCGGCTCGATCCAGAAGTGCGCCGGGAAGTCCGCGAGGTCCGTCATTACCGTGACGAACGGCACCGACGGCAGCGCGCTGCGGACGCTCTCGTGCAGCACGAGGTCGATGTTTGGGATCACGGACACCACGAGGTCGGGCTGCGTCCGCAGCCAGTGCGCGCGCAGGCGCTTCACGAGGAAGCCATGGGCGGCTCGCACCATCGCCTGCAGAAACTTGAGCTGCTGGTCGAGGCCGGCGGTCCAGCCCAGCGCGAGCTGCTTGTTGTAGAAGTCCTCAGGCGCGATCCCAGCGATGCGCCGGAACTGGCTCTGGGGGTC
>JBAXNX010000323.1:0-1849 GCA_037133575.1 Chloroflexota bacterium | reverse complement strand
GATCACAAGACTGCATGTCTACGGCTCGGCCGATGGCACCGTCAGCGCCGTCAGTTCGACGTCGATCACCGTCGGTGCGCTCACGTGCAGCATCGGCACCGATCCGAGCGCCGGCGGCGTTCTCGTCGGCGACCGCGTCTCGATCTACTGCATCGACGGAACGCTGACGAAGCTCGAAAAGAAGAACCCGGCGCCCGTGTACACGGCGGCCGACGGCACGCTGAGCGCGCTCGGCACGACCTCGATCACCGTCGGCACGCTCACCTGCACGATCGGCTCGAGTTCGCCCAACACCTCCAACTTCCATGTCGGCGATCACGTGCGGATGTACTGCTCGAACGGCACGCTCTTCGCTCTGATCCGGCTCGACGGCCCCTCGAACCAGACGACGGCGACCGATCCGATCAGCGCTCTCAGTTCGACCTCGATCACCGTCGGTCGGTTGACCTGCACGATCGGCTCCGGGTCGCCGAGTCTCGTCGGCTTCGCGCTCGGTGACCGCGTCGGCATCTCGTGCCCGAGCGGTGCCCTGGCCACGATCACGCACCTCGACCCGCTGCCAGGCTCGACGACGAAGGGCGCGATCACCGCGCTCAGCCCGACGTCGATCACGGTCGCGCCGCTGACCTGCAGCATCGGCTCAAGCTCGCCGAGTGTGACCGCGTTCCACCTTGGCGACTACGTCGGCATCGGCTGCACCGCAGGGGTGCTCGTGAAGATCGTCAAGACGGAGGACGACGATGAGGGCTCCTCCGCCCATCCGACCGCGACTGCGAGCGAGGGCACGATCAGCGCGCTCAGCTCGACCTCGATCACTGTCGGCACGCTCACCTGCACGATTGGCTCCAGCTCACCGAGCGTGACGGCCTTCCATGTCGGCGACCGCGCCGGGATCGGCTGCAAGGACGGCGCCCTGACGCGGATCGCGAAGCTCCCAACGCTCGCGTCGGGCACGATCACGGCGCTGAGCTCGACCTCGATCACGGTCGGGACGCGCACCTGCACGATCGGCTTGGGATCCCCCAGCGTTGCGGCTCTACAGGTCGATGACCAGGCGCAGATCGCCTGCCTCGACGGCGCCCTGACGAAGATCGTCAAGCTGCACGACTACGCGTCGAGCATCGGACTGATCAGCGCGCTCAGCTCCACGTCGATCACCGTTGCCGGTCTCACCTGCTCGATCGGCTCCGCCTCGCCGGGCCTCTCCGACTACGCGCTCGGCGATCGCGTCGGCATCGAGTGCCTCGACAAGGTGCTGGCACGGATCGGGAAGCCGTCCTACCTGGTCAAGAAGCGGCTGAGCAAGTTGCGCGCAAAGAAAAACCTCTTCAAGAAGGCGACGGTCCGACGCTAGGACGATCGTCTCTGGTCGGAGCCGGCCCCGCCCGCTGGCTCCGACCAGGCTCTCCTCTAGGAGCTGTAGGCGAGCAGCTCGTGCCCGTGCGTGCGCAGCCACTGGGCCTGCGCCTTCCAGCCGGGACGGTGCACGTCGAGCAGGTGCCAGAACGCGCGCGAATGGTTCGCCTCGCGTACGTGCAGGAGCTCGTGGACGACGACGTACTCGAGCACTTCAGGTGGCGCGAGCACGAGGCGCCACGAGAACGACAGCGTGCCGCGCGTCGAGCAGGAGCCCCAGCGCGTGCGCTGGTCGCGGATCGTCACGCGCTCGTACCGAATGCCCAGCTGCTCCGCGTGGCGTGCAACGGCCTCCTCGAGGCGCGTACGGGCCTCGCGGCGGTACCAGCGGTCGATCGCCTCGTCAGCCGCCTCGGCCGGGCCAGAGACGCGGAGGACGCCGTCTTTCCGATGCACGACCGACTTGACGCCGCCGCTGTGAACGACAGTGAGG
>JBAXNX010000322.1:0-1850 GCA_037133575.1 Chloroflexota bacterium | reverse complement strand
GACGCATCTACACGCGCTCCGGCATCCAATCGATCATCCGAGGCCCGCTCGGTCGCGTGCTGCCGAACAAGCTGCGCACGATGGAGTCATACGCGCCGGTCGTCGCCTCGAACGCCTATCGCGACCGCGGCACGCTCGCGCGCCCGGCAGAGCCGAAGGGCCGCGTCGCGCTGCTCACCGGATGCGTGCACGGCGAGCTGTACCCGGAGGTGCACCGCGCCACCGTGCGCGTGCTAGACCGACTCGGGTTCGAGGTTGTCGCGCCGCCCGAGCAGGGCTGCTGCGGCGCGCTGCACTCGCACGCCGGTGACGCCGAGGCAGCGCGTGACCTCGCCCGCATCAATATCGACGTCTTCGAGCGCGCCCAGGTGGACTACGTGCTGGTAAACGCCGCCGGCTGCGGCGCCGCGATGAAGGAGTACGGTCGCCTGCTGCGGCACGACCCCGCCTTCGCCAAGCGCGCCGAGCACTTCTCCGAGCGCGTGCAGGACATCACCGAGTTCGTCGCCGCGCAGCCGTTCGCGGATGTCCCGCTCGGCCCGGTAAGCGAGGACGTGACGATCCAGGACGCCTGCCACCTCGCGCACGCGCAGAAGATCCGCTCGGCGCCGCGCCAGATCCTCAACGCGATTCCCGGCCTGCGCATGCATGAGCTCGACACGCCTGACCGCTGCTGCGGCGCGGCTGGTCTGTACTCGATGGTGCAGGCCGACATGTCGCGCCAGGTGCTCGCCGCGAAGCTCGAGGATGTCGCGCACACCGGCGCGCGCATCATCGCGACGAGCAATCCCGGCTGCTCGATGCAGCTTGAGAACGGCTTCCGCCGCTCGGGCATGCGAGTGCGTGTGCAGCACGTCGTCGAGCTTCTCGACGCTTCGTACACCGCAGCGAGGTAGCGCGACGGACTACTACGCGCGCGCCTCGAGGCGGCTCACGATCGCCGAAGCCGACGCCCTGCGCGCCGCCATCGAGCCCGACGCCGCCAGCCTCGAGATCCTCGGCACTGATCCCGACGCCATGGCTCTCGGCGACGCGATCGCTGAGGTGCTCACCGACTGTGGCTGGCGCATCGTCACCGGCTCATACATGCGCACCGGCCTCACCGAGGGCATCGTGCTGCGCCTACCGATGACCGAGGCAGACTCGCCCGCGCTCGTCTCGCTCGCCGACGCCCTGCGCGACCTCGGCTTCGAAGTGCGTGTCCGCGAACACAGCGGCCACGCCCAGCTGATCGTAGGCCGCAACCCGCTGTAGAACGGCAATTCAATGGGACAACAACACAACACTAGCCATGTCCAAGTCGGAGGCTAAGGCGCGCAGGCGGTCGTATGCGTCTGTGACCCGCGCGAGCGGCCATGCTTCGCGGAGCCAATCTTCGTCGGTGGAATCGTCGCGCACGACATTGCGGACACGTTGCCCAAGTTCTCCAGCACCAAAATGCACGGAATGAACCAATTCATTCCGCTCCTCGTTAGCGGCGCTCAGCCTATCCAGCAAGCGTGCGATGTAGTCGCTCAGTGCGTAATCATTAGGGCGAATGGAGGCCCACCTACCCGCAGCCTCTTTCGTGTATCGCAGCTGCTGGGACAGCGAATTTCGTGGACTACCCGAAGGGCCACCGGAAAGTTGTCCTGCGATATGGTGCAGTCGCACCTCTACAAAGTTGAACGTCACGATGTAACGCCCAACTGAGGCATACCAGTCATCCAATTCCGACCAGTTGGAGCCCACCACAAGCGCAAGTCTACCGACTATCCGAGCAAGCCCGCGCTAGAAGGCGTTGACCAGCTTGAGCCCGCTCGTCACGAGGACGACGAAGAGCACGGGGCGCACGAAGCGACTGCTGCCGC
>JBAXNX010000321.1:0-1853 GCA_037133575.1 Chloroflexota bacterium | reverse complement strand
GCCACGTTGCCGTTCTCGCGGAACAGCTCCTGCCACTCGGCAGCGGTCTTCTCGCGGGCACGCAGCAACATCATGTTGCGCACTTCCTCGCGCGCCTCGGGCGTGAGGCCGTTCGGCGCGCCGGCGTACTTCGGGTCACCGAGCACCTCGGTGGTGAGCTCAAGCGCGACGATCGAGGACTGGAACAAATGCTCGAGCAGGTTCGCGAACTGCAGCCACTTGCCGTCCTTGGTGCGGACGGGCTGGTAGCCGAGTGTCGACATGCCATCGGGATTCGTCAGCTGGGAGAACAGGTCGCTCTGCACGCGGTCGGGGAACTTCTTGATCATCTGCTCGCGCGGCAGGCCGTTGAAGTCGAACGGGAACATGCCCTGCAGCAGGCTCGTCTCGACGAGCTGGCCGATGCCGGAGCGATCGCGCACCTCGAGTGCCGCGAGGATGCCAGCGACCGTGGACTGCGCGGCGCCGTGCACGCCGACCTGCACGGCAGTGAAGCCGGGCGCGTCGTTGCGCGCGACGTGGTTGAAGGCGCGCATGCGGCCGGACTTTGCGGAGACGAGGATCTCGTCCGCGGGGTACGAGGCGTACGGCCCCTTGGCGCCCCAACCGGTGACCGAGGCGTAAACGAGCCGTGGGTTCAGCGCCGAGAGCGTCGCGTAGTCAGCGCCGGACGCCTTGGCAGTGCCGGGTGCGTACGACGCGACAACGACATCGGCGGTGCGCACGAGCTCGTGCAGGGCGCGCTGGCCGTCGGCGCTCGTGAGGTCGAGGGTGACGCTGCGCTTGCCTCGAAGCCACATCGGGGAAGACGGGTCGCTGCGTGCCGGGTCGCCGCTCGGCGGCTCGACCTTCACGACCTCGGCGCCATAGTCCGCGAGGATCATGGTCGCGACGCCGGGCGCGCGCCCGCTGCTGAGGTCGATCACTCGGAGGTCATCACAGGGCTGCGTCATCGGAGGCTCCCGTCACTGGGTGGCTGTCTTGCGGCGCATGATAACGGTTGCGATAACGGGTCGCGCGTATCAAATGGTGGCGTCGGCCGGCCGGGCGTGCTTACGTGTGGCCTCGGAAGCGAGGAGGCAGCGATGGCCGGACCGTGGGACGCGGAGATTGCAGAGTCGGGCAGCGGCCCCTACCTCAAGATGCTGGGCATCACCATCGATGAGGCGGACGAGGGGCGCGCCGTACTCCGCATGACGTGGCACCCTGGCCTCGACACGTTTCGCCTGAACCACGTCATGCACGGCGGCGCGATCGCCTCGCTGATCGACGCGACGGCGAGCATGGCGCTGCGCACGCTGCACCGCCCGCAGGATCCGCCGTGGCGCATGACCTCGACGTCCGACCTGAACGTGACCTACCTCAACGCGGCGACGAAAGACGTGATCGCAGAAGCTCGAGTGCTGCGCTCCGGGCGCACGATCGCGTTCTTCCAGATCGACGTGCAGGACACCGATGGCCTGCTCGTCGCAACCGGGCGGGCGACGATGTACATCAGCCCTGGGACAGCGAGCTAGCGCCCGGTCAGCGTGTCTCGTAGCACGCGCAATGCGAAGGTCGTGAACGCGACCATGTTCTCTATGCGATCGCCGCTGCCCGTCTCGAGCGTTTCGACTCGGGCGACCGGGCCAGCGATTGCGACCGTCGTGCGACCAGGTCCGGCGCCGGAACGGCCGCCAGTAGGACCGGCGAGGCCGGACTCGGCGATGCCCCACGTTGTGTCGAGGCGCTTGCGCATCGCTTCAGCAAGCCCGGCCAGCATCTCCGGCGTGGTGCCTCGGTAGTTCTCGTACGCAGCGACCGGGGATGCCGGTCGCTGCGTACGAGAACTACCGAGGCACCACGCCGGAGAT
>JBAXNX010000320.1:0-1859 GCA_037133575.1 Chloroflexota bacterium | reverse complement strand
GTTCCTGCCCCCGGCGGCTGCCCGCAAGCGACTCGCGCCGCGTGCCTACACGAAGTCCTCGATCGTCCGCTACGACGGCGATGACGGGATAGACGACGAGGGCGATGGCGACGACTCGTGGACCCCTCGTGGCGGTGGGTCGAACTCGTCCGACGACGATGAGATGGAAGAGTTGGGATTCGGCGAGACCGGGCTCAACGACGACGATGACGACATGGATGGCCTCGGCAGCGACGACGACGACGACGACGATGACAGCGGACCGGTGGCGGACGACGAGGACGACCTCTAGCCCACGCGTGGGTTCTCGCCCTGCTTCTTCTTGGCTGGTCTCGGTGGTTTTAAGGCTTCTCGTTGGTCAGTGGAGCTGCGCCCGGAATGCCGTAATGGTCGCCTCGTCCGAGGGGACAGCCACTGGTAAGATCACGGTGAGCGAGCTTCCCCAAGCGCCACAACCTGCCCTCTGAGGCTGAAAGGGACGCCGTGGTTCAGGACCCAACTGACCGTATCCGCCCTCGGCGCATCGAAGACGAAGTCGAGCGTTCCTACCTCGACTACGCGATGTCGGTCATCGTCTCGCGCGCCCTGCCGGACGTGCGCGACGGCCTGAAGCCGGTACAGCGCCGCATCCTGTTCGGCATGCAGGAGTTGGGCGTCGGTCCGAACTCGGCGTTCAAGAAGGCTGCCCGCGTCGTCGGCGACGTGATGGGGAAGTTCCACCCTCACGGCGACAGCGCGATCTACGACACTTTGGTCCGCCTCGCGCAGGACTTCACGCTGCGCTATCCGCTCGTCACCGGTCAGGGCAACTTCGGCTCGGTCGACGGCGACCCGCCGGCGCAGATGCGCTACACCGAGGCACGCCTCGCGCCGATCGCGATGGAGCTGCTCGCTGACCTCGACCGCAACACGGTCGACTTCTACCCGAACTTCGACGACTCGCTGATGCAGCCGACGGTGCTACCGGCGCGCATTCCGAACCTGCTGCTCAACGGTGCGAGCGGCATTGCGGTCGGCATGGCGACGAACATCCCGCCGCACAACCTGAACGAGCTCTGCGACGCGATCACGAAGCTGCTCGATGGTTGGGACACGACTGGGGACCCCTCTAGCGTCGCTGAGCATTCCACGACCACCATTGAGGACCTCCTCGAGATCGTGCAGGGCCCGGACTTCCCGACGGCGGCCGCAATCTATGACGTGGCCGAGATCCGGCAGGCGTACCGCACCGGCCGTGGCCGCGTGCTGATGCGCGCCAAGACCGAGCTGGAGGAGACGAAGAACAGCCGCTACCAGATCATCGTCACCGAGCTGCCGTACCAGGTGAACAAGGCCGTGCTGATCGAGAAGATCGCCGAGCTCGTGCGCGCGAAGCGCATCGAGGGCATCTCCGACCTGCGCGACGAGTCCGACCGCCAGGGCATGCGCATCGTGATCGAGCTGAGCCGAGGCGCGAGCTACCAGGTGGTGCGCAACCAGCTGTTCAAGCACACCGCGCTGCAGAGCACGTTCGCCGTGAACATGCTGGCGCTGGTGGACGGCAAGCCCGAGGTCGTGAACCTCAAGGACGCGCTGGAAGCGTTCATCCGTCATCGCCGCGAGGTGATCCGCCGCCGCAGCGAGTTCGACCTGGAGAAGGCGCGCGACCGTGCGCACATCCTCGAAGGTCTGCTCAAGGCGATCGAGTTGCTCGACCTGATCATCGCCACCATTCGCGCCTCGGAGTCTGCGGACGCCGCGAAGACCGCGCTGATGGGTACGCCGTTCGACCTGTCCGACCGCCAGGCGCAGGCCGTGCTCGACATGCAGTTGCGCCGCCTTGCCGCCCTCGAGCGCCAGCGCATCGAGAACGAGCACGC
>JBAXNX010000319.1:0-1866 GCA_037133575.1 Chloroflexota bacterium | reverse complement strand
GGGCGCCGAGCGGCATCGCGTCGTAGGCCTCGCGCAGCGCGCGCATCCAGCCACCGCGGTCGCCGCCGCTGATCACCAAACGGTCCGCAGCACGCGTGGCAGCGACGTAGAGCAGACGACGGTGCTCGGCGCGGTCCTCCTCTTCGTCGCGGCGGTGCAGCAGCGAGTAGAAGCCAGAGCGGCCGCGCGTCGTCTCGTCGGACTCGGGATCACGCGCGAGTGTGTAGGCGACGCCCTCGTCGCTACGGAAGCGGACGGCAGGCCAGTCACCGCGCGCGTCGACGTGCGCCTCGGGGATGAAGACGATCGGGAAGTCGAGACCCTTCGCGCCGTGCACGGTGAGCAGGCGCACCGCATCGCTGTCGTCGAGCACGGCCTGCCCCTCGCGCGCCGCGAGGTCGTCACGGCGGCGCTGCACGTACGCGACGAACTCGTCGAGCGAGCGGCCGGCGAGCGTGCGTGCCATGCCGACGAACTTGCGGATGTTCGCGAGTGCCTGGTCGCCGCCCTGCAACGGCGCCCACGACGCCTCGAAGGCCGTGCGGCGCAGCGCGGATTCGAGCAGCGCGTCGACCGAGGCATGCGCGGCCTCTTCGCGGAGCGCCGTAAGCACCTCGAACGCATGGTGGCAGCGGTCGCGCAGCTCGAGGTCGGTGACGCTCGCGGGCGGATCGGCGAGCGCGTGCAGCCACGCGGCGGGCTCGCTGTACGTGCGCTCGGCGAGCTGCAGCAACGTGAGGTCGTCGAGCAGGAAGAAGGGGGAGCGCAACGCGCCGACGAGTGCGATCGTGTCGTCCGGCTCGGCGAGCCAGGCCAACAGGTTGGTGCAGTCGAGCACCTCCTGGCGCGTGAAGAAGCCGGCGCCGGCTGGCGTGCGATACGGCAGACCATGCGCCTCCAGCGCGAGCTCGAACAGGTGCACGTTCTTGAGACGGCGCAGCAGCACGGCCACGTCGCGGTAGGTCGGCTTGCGGTACACGCGCAGGTCGTTGTCCCAGACCTGCTCGGTGTCCTGGAGCACGCGTGCAATCTCGGTCGCCACGAGGTCAGCCTCGACGCGACGGGCTTCGTCATCCGTCGCGCGCTCGTTGTTCGGGGTGGTGTTGCCAATGGGCAGCAGCGTGAGGTGCGGGGCCGGCACACCGGCGAGGCCACGCCCCGTCATCTGCTGCATCGGTGCCTCGTAGTCCTCACTGCCCGTGCCGAGCACGACGGCAAAGAGATGGTTCAGCACCTCGACCAGTTCGTCGTGCGTGCGAAAGGACTGCGAAAGGCGCAGCACGCTGCCGCCGTTTGCCTCGATTGCCGTGTGTGAGCGGTTGAAGGCGCGCACGTCGCTGCCACGGAAGCGATAGATGGCCTGCTTCGCGTCGCCGACGAGGAAGAGGTGTGGGTGCGCGCCGTTGCCGACCTCGTGACCATCGTGCAGATCGCGGCCTCCGAGCAGGCGCAGCACGCGCATCTGCAGTGGACTTGTGTCCTGCACCTCGTCGACCATGATGTGGCGGAAGGTTTCGCGGCAATGGCGCGCGACCTCAGGGTGCGTCTGCAGCAGCCGCGCCGCGTGCAGCTCAAGGTCGAGATAGTCGAGCGCACCGAGCGTGTGCTTGCGCGCCTCGTAGCGATCGCAGGCGTCCTCGAACAATGCGCGTAGGCCATCGAGGATCTCGAGGCTTACCTCGTCATGCTCGTTCCAACGCGCCAGGTTGTTCAGCAGCTCCTGCTGCTCACGGATCTCGCGGAGACTGGCCTTGATGTCGGCGACGTCAGCGCCCCAGTTCGCCTTGCGCCCACCATTGAGCAGGATTTTCACCTGTAGCACACGATCGATGAATTCGTCGGGCTCGAGCTGATCGGGTTCCGTAC
>JBAXNX010000318.1:0-1868 GCA_037133575.1 Chloroflexota bacterium | reverse complement strand
GTTGTCGATTGCGTGGGACATGATGAGCCGGGTGTCGGGGTCAGCGACGAACGGCCGCTGCTCATAAATCGCATGTCCGGTGATCGTGACGAACGCGACAGCGAGGGCCAAGGCAAACGCGGCCGACAGAGCCACCGTGAGCGCGCCACGAGGATCCCGACGCAGAGTGAGGAGTCCGATCACAACGGCGAGCGCGGCGACCAAGTACAGCAGATCATTCGCGGCGAAGCGGCCAAGCGCATCGAGCCACGCCGCTCGACCTGCCACGCCGTTAACGGCATCGAGCAACGCGTCGTTCATGACCGCAGGGTTCCAGGCAACAGCGAGTCGAACAAAACGCTCGTCCTATCCAGCACACGGACTAACCTTCGGCGTCGCCGCGTCAACTCTGATGTTCATCACGATTCCGCCGAGTGACCCAATCGCGAGTTCGCCCGCGACCTGCCGGAAGTAACGACGAAGCTTCCAGAGCCAACCGAACTGGGTCATGGGGCCTCACGAAGGGGCGTCATTCGGCACGACCCAATAGGGCTTGCTGAACCCGATCGAGCCCAAGCCGGCGGGACGATCCGAACTATGTATCCTCTCGCAGGAGACTCACGGCAAGCGTAGCGATGACAATGAGCGGCATAGCGAGCTGCACGGCCATCTGCTGGTCGGCGCGCACGAGTCCGAAGGCGATCAAGAGCACCGCAATGCCGCCGATCGCCAGCGCGATCGAGTCGCCGACGATGAAGTCCCACCAGAACATCGCGAAGCCAGTGATGTATTTCATCGCGCGGCCCCTTCCGTGCGCATGCGGAGGGCCGCGGTGCGCCTCGCAAGCATGCTCGTGAGTGCGAGGCCAGCCACGGCGTAGATAACCGCGAGCACCGGGATGGTGAGGTCACCAAGCGACCACTCGACACCAATGCCCTCGCCGCCCCAGAAGGTGCCGAAGGAGATGAGCAGCACGGCGACGACCCACTTGATGGTGTTCTCGGGCACGCGCGCCAGCGGACGGTGCACGACGGCGCCCACGGCGCACACGAGCACGAACGCGAGCACCGCACCGAGGATCGCCGGGCCAAGTGCGTCAGCGCCTCGACTGGCGGCGAAGGTCAGCACGATGAAGACGACCTCGAGCCCCTCGAGGAAGACGCCCTTGAAGGAGACGACGAAGCCGTTCCAGTCGATGTCCGTCTTGACTGGATCGGGCACCGCGCCGAGCTCGGCGACCTCGCGCTGGAAGATCGCGTCCTCATCGTGCATCGCACGCTGGCCAGACGAGCGCTGGATCGCTTTGCGCAGCCACTGCAGGCCGAAGATCAGCAGCAGCACGCCGATCACGATCTGCAGCTGCTCGAGGTGGATGACCGAGACGAGTGCTGGGCCGAGCAGCGCGACGATCGCAGCGAGCGCGAGCGATCCGGCGAGCACGCCTAGCAACGCTGTACGCCAGCCGTGGGTCAGGCCCACCGCGAGCACGATTGTCAGCGCCTCGACCGCTTCAACAGCGGAAGCGAGGAATGTGGCGGCGACTAAGAACGCTGTGGCACTCATTCGATGTTTTCCTCCTGATAAGCATGGTTCAGGTACTGCTGCAGCCGCACCTCGGCGGCAGTGACGGACTCGGCGGCTTCATCACCGAGTGTCAGATGCAACGGATCGCGCTCCTGCACGAGCGCGAGCTGGCGCCGGACCTTATTCAGCTCCTCCTCGAGGCTCTCGACCTCGGCAAAGCGGTAGTCGTGGCTGCGGTCTTCTTGCTCGACGTGGGCAAGGAACTTGCGCGCGCTCTTGATCACCTGGCGGTAGTCGTCGAGGCGCGCGGCCTCGAACTTCATCGCAAGCGCGCGCTCGTCGTCGGGCGTCAGGCCGTTTGCAGC
>JBAXNX010000317.1:0-1873 GCA_037133575.1 Chloroflexota bacterium | reverse complement strand
GCAGCCGATCGCGGGGGCGCGCTCGGCGAACACACGCATCGTCGCGAGGTACTGCATGTCGTCCGAGTTGGCGAACTTGAGCGACCGCGCGAGCCCGTCGTGATGACTGATTACGAGGTCGCCGACAAACGCCACACCTCGTGTCGTGTCGAGGAAGCAGTACGAGCCCGGCGTGTGTCCGGGGGTTGGGACTGCGAGCAGCCCCGGCGCGACCTCGACCTCACCGTCGAGGACGCGGTCGATGTTCGGCAGCGGGGGCAGGCGTCGCCGCAGCAGCGGGCGCAGCAACCGGCTGATCGGCCCCGAGCGCGTGGCCATCTCGAGGCGCCAACCGCCGCCGCGTCGGGCTGCGTCGCCGATGCCGATCGCCAGCGGGGCGCCGGTCAGCGCCCGCACCCGAGCGGCCGCGCCGGTGTGGTCCGGATGCGCGTGCGTCAGCAGCACCATCGAGAGCGGCCCGAGGCCGAGTGAGCCGAGCTCGTGCTCAATGGCCTCGACGCTCGAGGCGAACCCGGTGTCGATCAGCACCAGCTGGCCGTTGGGCGCCTGGCGCACGTATACATTGCTGCCGCGGGTGCCTTCGAGGCGCCAGATACCGGGGACGACGACGCTGGCCATTCGGTCTCCTCGAAATGGAGTCTTGGATCGAGGGTAGGGGAACCCCGAAATCGATTATTCGAGGTTGACGTGGTCGGTCCTCGTCGCCAATACTGTCTCCGTTATGGCTAACACGATTTCCACCAGCCAGACGTCCGAGGCCGCTCGCTCTGCCGAGCATGGCCTGCTCGCCATTTCTGTACTCGTACTTACCTAGGCGGCGCGTGCGGCTTGAGGCCGCGCTCGTCGCCTATCACGGCCCGCCTTGCGGGCCGTTTGTGCGTCTACCAACCAGTGCCTAGCCAACGTTCAGCACACGCAGGAGACCGGCCATGAAGATCAGCGGCGCCGACATCGTCCTCGAGAGCCTGAAGAAACTCGGTATCGATACCGTCTTTGGGTACCCCGGCGGCGTGGTATTGCCCCTGTACGACCGCTTCCCGTTCCACCCGGAGGTGCGCCACATCCTGGTGCGCCACGAGCAGGCCGGTGGCCACGCGGCTGACGGCTACGCCCGTGCCTCCGGGAAGCTGGGCTGCGCCCTGGCGACTTCAGGCCCTGGCGCCACGAACCTGGTCACAGCCATCGCCAACGCCCAGATGGACTCCGTGCCGACGCTGTTCATCACCGGCAACGTCGCCCGCAGCCTGCTCGGTCGTGATGGCTTCCAGGAGGCCGACATCACCGGCATCACCACGCCGATCGTGAAGCACAACTACCTCGTCATGCGTGTCGAGGACCTCGCGTACACCTTCGCCGAGGCCGCCTTCATCGCCACGACCGGCCGCCCTGGCCCGGTGCACATCGACATCCCGAAGGACGTCTTCACCGACCTGGCCGAGTTCGAGTGGCCCGAGCAGGTCTCGATCCGCGGCTACCAGCCGTTCCCGCGCATCGACATGAGCGCCGTGGCTGACGCCGCCGCGATCATCGACGCTGCTGAGCAGCCGATCATCCTCGCGGGTCACGGCGTGATCCTGTCGCGCGCGCACGAGGAGTTGAAGGCCTTTGCCGAGAAGACCGGCATCCCGATCCTGAACACGCTGCTCGGCCTGGGCAGCATCCCGCGTGACCACGCGCTGTCCTACGGTATGCTCGGCATGCACGGGTCGTACGAGGCGAACCATGCCGCCTCCAATGCCGACGTGATCATTGGCATCGGCAACCGCATGGACGACCGCGCGCTGGGTCGCTTCGCGGACTTCAACCCCACCGCCAAGATCGTGCACATCGACATCGATGCTGCCGAGCACGGCAAGAACATCAACACCATCGC
>JBAXNX010000316.1:0-1881 GCA_037133575.1 Chloroflexota bacterium | reverse complement strand
GGGACGTCGGCGTCGCCACGATGAAGATCGGCGGCAAGCGCCGCCTGATCATCCCGTCGACGATGGGCTACGGCGCAGGCGGCTACCCGCCGGTGATCCCGCCCGCAGCGACGCTGATCTTCGACGTGGAGCTGCTCGAGGTCGAGTAAGCACGCACACCTCGCACCACAGCACGAAGCCCGGCCATGGCCGGGCTTCGTCGTCTGCACCAACGTTCGAGGACTACTCGCTACACCGTCTCGAGGAACGGTCGCAGCGCGTCGAGGAACCCCGGCGTGTTCTGCGTGTGCACGTTGTGGCCGCACTTCTCCACCTCGGCGAAGTGCCCGTTCGGCAGCGCATCGACGAACGCCTGCGCGTCGGCAGGCTTCACGATGTTGGAGTGCTCCCCGCGCACCACGAGCGCGGGGCAGCCAATCACCTTGACGTCCTCGAGCGTCACTTCACTGGCCGGGCCACGCACGCGGTCGGCCTCGTGCAGCACGCGGTCGGACTTCGCGATCAGCTTGCCGTCGACGCGCTTGATCAGGTTGTAGCGAGCAGTGCGCTCGATGTGCTCGAGTGACCGGAACGGATCGTACTTGCGCACGCTCTCGATGAAGTCTTCGATGCGGTCAAACTCGATGTTCTGGCGCATGAAGTCGCGAATCTCGCGGCCCCCCTCACCCGTGCGCACCGGCGCGATGTCCACGAACACAACAGCACGAGGCAGCTCGGGGTGTTCGAGCGCGATCTGCATCGTCACGCCGCCCCCCATCGAGTGACCGATGATGATCGGGTGCTCGATACCCTGCTGCGCCATGAATGCGAGCGCGTCGGCCGCCATCGCCCCACGCGAGTAGTTCTGGTCGCGCGTCCACTCGCTGTCGCCGTGCCCACGCTGGTCGATCGCGAACACGTGGTAGCGGTCGCTCAAGTGCAGGCTCACGAGGTCCCATGCGTGCGAGCTCTGGTTCACGCCGTGCAGCAGCACCACCGGCGGCGCACTCGGGTCGCCCCATTCGAGGAAGTGCAGGCGCTCGTTCCGGACGACGGTGTTGCGTGAGACGTATCGAGTCGGCACCTGATGCGCGATACCGAGGTCGCGGGCACTGGTGAGCAGGCTCGCCAACTCATCGGACTGGGTCATATCGAGCGGCTCGAGGCCATCCGCGATCTGGTTCAGATGTGACGCGTCAGTCTCGGCCATCGCGACCTCCTCGGTCCGGCGGCGCGGATGTCCGCCCCTGCCGGCCAGCGTCCGCATGATACGCCTGACAGCAGCGCTACCATGGTCGAGCACGCTCGCTCCGGCAGCCTCAGGAGGAAGAATGCACGTCGTACGCAGCACTGATGGCGACACCACCGACCGCACTGGCTCGGCGATCTTCGATGGCACGGTGCATGGCCACGCCCTCTCCGAGGGCCGCAGCGAGCAGATCAACGCTGCCATCGTGCACTTCTCCCCGGGAGCAAAGACGCGCATGCACCGCCACGCCAGCGACCAGCTGCTCTACATCGTCGCGGGCATCGGCAAGGTCGGCGCGAACGGCGAGGAGCACACAGTGGGCGCCGGCGACTTCGTCGTGATCCCCGCCGGCGAGGACCACTGGCACGGCGCCGGCGACACCGGCTCGCCGATGTCGCACCTCACCATCACGCTCCCCGGCGGCGAGACGATCGTCGAAGGGCAGCCCCAATAATTCCAAGGCCAGGAGATCAAGGCGTCCTCGATCGCTCCGTCAGGTCTCGTGACGCAGCACGAACAGCAGCCCGCCGATCACGAGGCTATACACGAGCAGCGCGACGAAATCGTTGAGTAGGAAGCCGCGGTTCACAAAGATCGCGAGCGTCAGCCCACCGATCAAATACACCGCCATCAGCACGACGAACGGCAACAGC
>JBAXNX010000315.1:0-1888 GCA_037133575.1 Chloroflexota bacterium | reverse complement strand
GCAGTCGCGCGAGGCACTGCTCGGACTGCTCGAGACGGGGATCGCTGAGGTGACGCACCTGCTGAAGGAGCTACCGGACGCGTCATGGGGCCGGCCGGGGCAGCACCCGGAGGATGGGCGTCGCTCGATCAAGCAGCAGGCTCGTGCGATGCGTGCGCACTTCGACGAGCATCTGGCGCAGCTCGCGAAGATGGCCTGAGTCGGCGCATAGCGCTCCTTCGCCCTGCACTTCGTGTACGAGCCTCGGTGATACCGGGGCTCGTTTCGTTTCTGCCTAGTCGGTCGCAGGGACGTTCAAGAGTCGGGCGCCGGGGCCTTTGTCGGCGATGCGGTCGCCAGGATTGAAGAGTGCGCAGCGTCCGAGCGTGAGGCAGCCGCAGCCGATGCAGCCCGTGAGCTTGTCGCGCAGGCGCTCGAGTTCGGCGATTCGCTTGGTCAGACGCTTCTTCCATGATCGTGAGAGTCGTGCCCAGTCGCTCGCGGTCGGGGTGCGGCCGGCGGGCAGGGACTCGAACGCCTCGCGAATCTCGTCGAGGGTCAGGCCGAGCGCCTGGGCGGCGCGGAGCACTGCGACGCGGCGGAGCACGGCACGTTCGTAGCGACGCTGGCCGCCGGTGCCTCTGACCGAGGTGATCAGGCCTTCGGTTTCATAGTAGCGGAGCGCGGACGGGGCGACACCGCTGCGTGCCGCGACTGCGCCGATGGTGAGGTATTCGGTCTCGGCCATGGCGGCACCTCCTTGACCTCAAGTCCACTTGAACTTCTACGCTCCGCGCCGTCGCACGGCAATAGCAAAGGAGAACCACGTGAACGGTCGGCTGACGGAGGAGTTCGACGAAGCGTTGGAGTTGCTGCAGGGAACCGGGCCAGAGTTCCACGACAGCAAGTACTCGAACCATGGGCCGATGGCGGCGGAGGCTTTGGGGCGGCTCGGGCGGGCGGACGCGATCGTGCCATGGGTGCGGGGCTATCGAGGGCAGCTCGACGTGCATCCTCGTGCGTTCCGCGCCATCGAAGGCGATTACCGCGAGGCACTCGGCGATCTGTCGCGGTTCGGCGATTGGGTTGCGTTCTTCGATCGCGAACTGGCAGCGGATAGCTGGCGAGCAGTGCTCGAGCGTTGGATCCAGATACTCGCGCCTGGCGTTGCGGCGGCAGCGACGCACGGCGTGATTCGCACGGCGCATGCCGTGCGCGCGCTCGCGGATCGCGAGGATGCGCTTCGGATCCATGAAGTCGCTGAAGGGCTCGGGTACTGGGCCGCTCGATATCAGCCAATCGTCGCCCATGCACAGACCACAGTAGCCACGCCGTCGGTCGCGCTGGCGGCACTTCCGATGGGCGTCGTCCGTCCTGAGCGGAACATCATGGAGACCCTTGCGCGGGTCGGTGGAACCGAGCAGTTCCGATTGTCCGCGGGGCTCGTCAGCACCGAACTCGACGCGGATGCATTCATCGATGACATCACTGTCGGATTCGCGCATGCATATCTCACGAATGTCCGCGCGGGTGCTTCACCGATCCCATTCATCCACGGCGTGACCGGGCCGCGAGCGGTGCGCATCCTCGTCTCATATGTCCCAACGGACGTCGGTCGTGAGTTGATGCGGTGGACGTGGCTGGCGGCGGCGGCGATCTACGAGGGGTACGCGGAGCAGTCATTCGCGATCGGAAGCGATGCAGAGCGCGCTGTGGATTTCGACGACCTCATTGAGCAGGCGGTCTCGACCAACGACGAGCACGCGATCAAGTTCACTGAGGCATGCCTCGATCAGTACGCCCAAACGAAGCGGTTCGTGTTTCTCGAAGCCGCATCCGACGTAGTGGTGCGTCTCGCGTGAGCTAACGCGCGGGTGCGGGCACCTCAGTCGCATCGACGGGTGGGGGC
>JBAXNX010000314.1:0-1904 GCA_037133575.1 Chloroflexota bacterium | reverse complement strand
GGATAGCGCAGGTCCTTGCCGCCCCCGTGGATGTCGATGCGGTCGCCGAGTGTCGCGCGCACCATCGCCGAGCACTCCACATGCCAGCCCGGCCGGCCCTCGGCCCATGGCGACGACCAGTGCGCGTCGGCCTCCGTACAGGGCTGCCACAGCAGGAAGTCGAGCGGGTCGCGCTTCAGATGCGCTGGTTCCGAGGGGATGCTGTCGCTCTTCGGCGGGTCGGTGCGCAGCTGCTCCAACGTGCGCTGGTTCAGCGCCCCGAATCGAGGTGCGCTCGTCGCGTCGAAGAACACGTAGCCGTCCACGACGTACGCGTGCCCGCGGTCGATCAAGCGCTGCACGAGCTCGATGATCTGCGGAATCGACTCCGAGACTCGAGGGAACGCCATCGGGCGCTGGACATTGAGCGCGTCCATCTCGGCCAGGTAGATGCTGTGGTTCCGGTCGGTAAGCGTCGGGATGTCGGTCCCGAGCTCCTTTGCCTTGCGGATCATGTCGTCATCGATGTCCGTGATGTTCTGGACGTGCAGCACCTCGTACGAGCAGAACTCGAGGTAGCGGTGCACCGTGTCGAACACCACGAACGTCAGTGCGTGTCCCAGGTGCCCCACGTCGTAGGGGGTGATGCCGCAGACATACATGCGCGCCACGCCCGGCTCGACGGTCTCGAACGGGTCAACGGTGCCGGTCATCGAGTTGTGGATGGCGAGCAGCGTCGGCCTCCTCATGGAGCTGCGAGTACCGGGATGGGGTATCGCTCGGGGGACAATGGTAGCACGCGAACTTGATGACAAAACCGCCTTCCGAGGTCGCCTCGGCGCCACCTGCCCGACGCCCCCGAGCCAGTGCTAGAGTGCGCGCATGCCAAGGAACACCTCACTCAAAATCGCCCGCGTACGCGCCGACGGGCGCACCAGCACCGCGCTGATCCGCGGCCGTCGAGTCCACCTCGTGAAGGGCGGCCCGCTCGGCAGCCTGCAGGAGACCGGCGACATCTATCCCATGTCGCAGGTGGAGCTGTTGGCGCCGATCCAGCCCGGCAAGATCGTCGCCATCGGCCTGAACTACTACACACACATCGGCGACCGCACGATCCCGTCGAAGCCGGAGCCGTTCCTCAAGGCCCCGAACTCGCTGATTGGCCCTGAGGCCTCGATCATCCTGCCGCCGAACGCCGGCCGCGTGGACGAGGAGGGCGAGGTCGTCGCCGTCATCAGCCGCCGCGCCAAGAACCTCACTGAGGATCAGGTCGACGACTACGTCCTCGGCTACACCTGTGGCAACGACGTCTCCGCCCGCGAGTGGCAGGCGAGCGACCTCCAGTGGTGGCGAGCCAAGTCCTCCGACACCTTCACCTCGATGGGGCCGTGGATCACCACCGGCCTCGACCCGGAGGCGATCGACATCGAGGTGCGCCTCAATGGCACGGAAGTCCAGAAGGCCAGCACCAGCGAGATGATCTACTCGGTGCGCGCGTGCATTGCCTTCATCACCAGCGCCATGACGCTCGAGCCCGGTGACGTCGTGTACACCGGTACCCCCGGTGCGACGAGCCAGCTCAGCGCCGGCGATCGCATCGAGGTCGAGCTCGGCGGCATCGGCGTGCTCTCGAACCCCGTCGCCGCGGGCTAGCGCATGGCCCGTACGCTCACCGTCGCGCTGCTGCAGCTGCGCGCCTTCGACCTCGCGCAGCACCGCGAGGCGTGGGATGACCTCCTCGCACACATTGATCAGGCTGCGGCATCAACGCCCCACCCTGATCTGATCGTGCTGCCGGAGGCCTCGTACCCCGCCTACTTCCTGCATTCGCGCGCCATCTACGACGCCGCTGGCGTGATGCCGGACGACGAGGTGCTCGCGATCCTCGGCGAGCGCGCACAGCGCTACGAGACCTCGATCGCCGC
>JBAXNX010000313.1:0-1923 GCA_037133575.1 Chloroflexota bacterium | reverse complement strand
CTGCTCGAGCTGGTCGGGCTGGGAGCCTACGCCGGACGAGCGGTCGACCAACTCTCGGGTGGCGAGCGGCAGCGGGTGGCGCTCGCGCGTGTGCTCGCACCACGGCCGGAGGTGCTGCTGCTCGACGAGCCGCTGGGCGCGATCGACGAGGAGCGCAAGCGGTGGCTGCGCAGCGAGCTGCGCGATGTACTGCGGGCGGTGGGGACGACCGCGCTGGTGGTGAGTCACGACCTGCGCGATGCGATTGCGATCGCGGACGACGTGGTGCTGATGTCCGACGGACATGTGCTGCAGTACGGACCGCTCAGCGTCATGTCGCGGTTCCCGCTGACTGCCGAGGCGGCCTCGATGTTGGGATACGTGACGCTGCTGCAGGGGGACGTTGAGCGCGGGCGTGTGCGTGAGCGCGGCGTGGGCGAGATCGGCGTGCCGCTGGATGCGGGCCTCTCGGGGTTCATGCGCGTGATGGCGCACCCCTCGACGATGCTGGCGGTGCCGGACGGGCGGCATCTCGGCTCGGGGCTCAGTGGCGTGGTGGTCGCGAGCCGGCCAGATGGGCCGGTGCCGCTGCTGGACATCGTGGTCGGGACACGGCATGTGGAGGCACGCTGGGAGTGGGACCTCGACGCACCCAGGATCGGGACGGTGGTTGAGATCGCGGTGCGGCCCGACACGCTGCGGTTCTACGGCACCGCACCCGCTGTGGCGCCTGTAGACGACCTCGCCGAGCGTGATGGTGCGCTCGAGGACCTGCTCGCGAGGGATGACGAGGATGCGCGCCCGAACGCCTAGCGTTGTGTTGGCGGCTGACGTAGCCTGAGCCCGATGCGACTCCCACGAATCCTGCAACGTGACCCTGAGGCGCGTGCGCTGGCCGCGCTGGCCGACGCTGTGGCTGCGCTGCCAACGAAGCACCGCCCTGAAGACGCACTGCAGATCGTCGTCGACCTCGCGCGCAGCGAGACGGGCGCGAAGTACGCGGCGCTGAATGTGACCGACGAGCACGACCGCACGCAGGGCTTCGTGACCTCGGGGCTGACGGCGGCGGAGCTCAAGGGGCTGCGCGTGCCGCCACAGGGGCATGGCCCACTCGGTTCATTGCGTGCAGACGGCAAGCCGGTGCGGCTCGTCGACGTCGACAAGCACACGAAGGCGTTCGGGTTCCCGACGAAGCATCCGCGCATGACCACGCTGCTCGGCGTGCCGTTGTGGGCGAAGGGCGTCGTGCGCGGCTCGTTGTATTGCTCCGACCGCGAGGACGGGAAGCCGTTCGACGACGACGACGAGAAGCTGGTGCTGATGCTCGCGCGGCACGCATCGAGTGTGATCGAGCACGAGTGGTACTAGCGCCGAAGACGTATACCTCGGTCGCTACTCACTGATTCGTTAGATATGACGGCAACGGGAACGCGAGGTGCGCTCGATCACCGAGCCGCACGCCGTGCGCCAGATACCAACCCGCAGGGGCCTCGATCGCGTACTGGTAGTCCGCCTTCGGCGTGACGATCGAGGTCGACTCGCGCTGCATCTCGACGATATCGACGATGGTCTCGTCCGACGAAACGAAGGCGATTGCAAGGTCGAAGTGGGTGTTCTTCATCCAGAACGAACCACGCGCCATCTTCGCGTACCAGAAGAGCATGCCGCGCTCCTCGCCGATGGAGGGACGGCCTGAGAAGCCGACCGGGAACTCATCGGGTGGCAGCACCTCGATGGGCAATGAGGCGACGGGCGTGCCGCCGCGCGTGACCTGCACGAGCGGCAGCTCGGACCTCGAGAGTGACGAGGTGGAGGCGATGGGCTCGCCTTTGATTACGGGTGTGTTCGTGCTGACTGCGACGGTCGTGGCGCTGGCGGCTGGTGTCGTAGCGGTTGTGCTCGGCGTGGTGCTGGTCGCGCCTGGAGCCGTGCTCGATGTTGAGG
>JBAXNX010000312.1:0-1928 GCA_037133575.1 Chloroflexota bacterium | reverse complement strand
GGTATCGCCACCACTGTCCTGGAGCAACACGTCGACGATGTTCCCGGGAAGCATGTTGAACAGCGTCACGACGAGCAACAGCAACACCAGTAGCGTGGGAATCATGCCGAGCAACCGTCGTGTTATGTACTTAACCAACTGCGGGTCTCCAACAGATTCGTTGGTCCGACCGGCGGAGATATCCCTCTCGACCGACGTGGGGCGAGCCTATTCGGGACGCCGATGCGCTGTCAACGTATGTGATTCGGGAGACGTACGTAATTGCGGAGGTGACGGGTCCGGCGTGTCGCTCGCCTCGGCGGCCGGAAGCGTTCCCTATCGAGACTTGTATGATCGGGTTCGTGGGGAGCGAGACGCGATGAGCCAGTTCGTCAATCCCGACGAGATCGCCTTCGAAGGCGTCGATGCCATGTCCCTCCGGCTGGCCCGGCAGATGGGATATCGCGGCCGCACCGAGGTGACGAGCCAGGACTTCGTTCGGCTGCCCGAGTTCGGGCCGCGCAAGATCGGGGCGGCTCCCGACCTCGACACGGGTGCGATGCAACATGACGATCCAGCCGACGGAGACTGGTTCCTCTTCGCGGGAGAGCCGTTCAATCGAAGGCACATCTTCGGCGACCGCACCCCGCGCTGACGATGCGATGAATGACACGCCAGCCAGCGACGCGTTTCGCTTCACGCTCTCCTTGCCGCTCTGTAACGTCACCGGGCCGGCACGCATCGAGATTGCAGACCGAATAGAGCTCGTCGCGACTCCCGACGGTCACGCGCTCCGCACGACCGTGCCCGTGGCGTCCGCGCAGGCTGCGCGGCAGGACCTCTGGATCGCGATGCGAGCGCTCCACGTGGCCACCAGCGGCGTGTGTTGGGGCACCCGGATCGTCACCTCGATCGAGGGGGCACCGACCGCGCACGAGAGTCGCTCGTTCGACTCGCGGACGCACACACAGCTGCCACTGCCGCCCCTCGCGCTCTCCGAGGCGGACGCTCCCGCCATCAGCGCCGCGGTCGCGTGGTGCCTCGAGGATCGTGTGCGCGGTGCGCTCCGCACCCCGCTCCGTCGACTGCACACGAGCCTGCGCCGGGGCAACGACGAAGCGCGCCTCATCGACCTTGTCACCGGCCTCAGCGCGTTGTTGCTCCCGCACTTCGACACTGATCTCCCGCTGCGGTTCGCGGTACGCGGGTTTCGACTCCTCGGCGTGAGCCTGGACGAGCGACAGGCCATCTTCCTGCGACTGCGCGAGGCATACCGACAACGCGATCACCTGCGTGAGGGCGGCGCGCTGGACCGCGAGTCGGTACCGCTCGACGTGCTCACCGACGACCTCAGGCGCTGCATCCACGCTTGCGCCCAGCACGTTGCAGAGACGCACGAGCCGATCGCCGAGTTCGTGTCCGCGCTCGAGTCTGATCTGTTGGGCTAGGTCCGCGCCGGTCGCCGCGTCTCGAAATACAGGTCAACGTCCGTTGACGTGCGCGATCGACATCGGCATCTCCCGTTCGACGAGGCAGTACGCGCGGGCAGTTGATCGCAGCGCTGGACGATGTCAACGGCCGAGCTGCGTCGGGCGATCCTCGACACTGCCTGCCGAGCCACTGGTCGCGAACGTATGCCGAACGGTGACGTTACGCGGCAGCCCGACGGGGCCATCTGGTCGGCAACTGGATGAGGTCACCGAAGCTCCTCGCGTCGAGTGGCCTCGCCAGGTAGTACCCGTCGCGCGCAATTTCCGTGACTGGATAGGTCGGTACCCGTCGGGTAGCATCGCGAGCACCACGGCGGGAAGCCGGTGCCGCACCTCGTCCCGCCGGCGGGAATAAGCGCAGACTCGACGGCGGGCGTCGGACTCCGTCGTCTGACCGTGAACAGAGGCCCGGTATCGTGCTCCGGGCTTCGTGCAGCGGTCGTTGAGCGGACCTCGCCC
>JBAXNX010000311.1:0-1957 GCA_037133575.1 Chloroflexota bacterium | reverse complement strand
CGTCCCCACGTTCGCGTGCGGCTTCGTCCGCTCGAACTTCCCCTTCGCCATCGCTCGCTCCTCGAACTGATCGAATCGTGCTGACGGTTGATGGAGCCCTGAATCGGATTTGAACCGATGACCTCGTTCTTACCAAGAACGCGCTCTACCAACTGAGCTATCAGGGCCCGAAGACTCCTACGTACATGCTTGCTGGTGCAGGGGGCAGGATTCGAACCTGCGTAGCCGTAAAGCGGCGGTTTTACAGACCGCTGGAATTAACCACTCTCCCACCCCTGCCCGGTCCCTGCCGCCGTCCGTGACGCACTCCCCAAATGGTTTCCCGAGGAGAGCTCGAGGCTCACGTGGAGCCCGAGAGGGGATTCGAACCCGCCAACCTTCCGATTACAAATCGGCTGCGCTACCGTTGCGCCACTCGGGCTCGAGCCCGTCCGTCACCAGACTGCCGGACAAGAATTCGACCCCCGCCGAGGCGGGAGTCGAGCCAAAGTAGTATATGGACAGGCCCTGCCGAGGGCAACGCTCGCAGCCTGGGCGAGGTGGCCTCGAGGCTAGCGAGGCGTGGCAGTCCCCGTCGGGACGCTGGTCGGCGCTGGCCCGCCTGGGCCCGGTGCCTGCAGCTCCCAGCCGAGGTAGCCGCCGTCGGCCCCGAAGTCGAAGACGACCCGCAGCTGAGCGAGGTCAGCGCAGGCTCGGCACTTCCGCACCGGCAGCGTCGCCAGGAACCGCTGGGCCCCCGCCGGGCTGGCCGGCTGAGCCGCCAGCGTGGCGTACTCGGACCACGGGAGCACATCGCTCTCGCCACTCAGCGCCGAGGTGTATGCAGGTGCCTTGAGCCACTGGCCGACCGGCCCAGTCGAGGCAGCTCCCACCAGCAGGCTCAGCGGCACCATCCCGGGCATTGAGCCGAGGAATACCGGCTCCGGCCGGCCCATGTTCTGCCAGGGCGCCGAGATCGTCCCGGTGTCGACTTTCCCCTGCTCCTGGACGGTTGCCAGGAAGAGCCCGTAGCGCCGGAGGAAGGTCGCTGCCTGCTCGGACTCCTTGTTCGCCTTCATGGCGTCGGTGATGCAGGCCACGGAGGTAGGCGAGTCCGGGGCGAACACCAGCCCCGGGTTCGACTTGGTCGGGTCCGCCGCGGCCGGGCATGGGATGCGGAAATAGACCTCCGGCTTCGCCGTGACAGCCTTCGAGTCCCACTCGATACGGGTCGGCTCGACGATTGGTGGCTTCGAGACCGGCACGGTCGCCGTCGCTGTGAGGAGCGCGGTGGTCGGTGCAGCGGTCGGAGTAGCAGTCGTCGGGATGGCGGTGCTCGTTGTGCCAGCGGTCGGCGTCGCGGAGCTTGGCGGTGAGCCCTGCTGGGAGCAGCCCATAACAGCCACGGTGGCGGCAACACACAGTGCGATAACGAAGTGAGGGAGGCGCGTCTGTACCATCATGCGGTGATGGTACGCCGCATTCCTCGTACGTCGGCGCTCGCTGGAGCGCTCGTCGCTGTCGTCTTGCTGCCAGCTGCAGCGTTCGCACTCGTCACCAACGGTCGAGGCCAGACGCATGTGTCGGCGCAAGGCAGCCTCACGTGGGTCGAGTGCGGTGCGCCGTATCAGTGCGCGACGCTGCGCGTACCGCTCGACTACGCCGACGCCAACAGTCGCATGGTCGAGCTCGCGCTGGTGCGCACGCCTGCCAAGGATCCGTCGAGGCGCATCGGCTCGTTGCTGGTGAATCCCGGCGGCCCGGGCGCATCTGGCGTCGACTTCGCGCGCTCGATCGCGCCGGCGTTCCCTGTCGAGGTGCGCGACCGCTTCGACATCGTCGGCTTCGACCCGCGTGGCGTCGCTGCCAGTACGCCGCTGCTCTGCCACGACAACATCCAGGCGCTCGCCGCGAGCGAGCCCGAGCCGTCGAACGACGACCAGTGGGCCGAGGTCACACGCATCACGCGCGACTTCGC
>JBAXNX010000310.1:0-1960 GCA_037133575.1 Chloroflexota bacterium | reverse complement strand
GGTGGCTGGATGCGCGCGCTGCGCGAGGCCTACGACGCGATGCCGCTCGGCGCCCGCAGTGCGATCGAGGTGCGCGAGCCGGCGGCCGTCGACCTCGAGGCCGTGACCCGTCGCCAGCCGCCCCGCGTGATCGCCGTCCCCGACGAAGCGGATGAGGTCGAGTTCGCCCCGCCGCTTGTCGATCGCCCGCCACTGATCCCGTTGCGTGCGAGCACGCCCGTGACCGCGCTCCGCCCTCGCGAGGAGGAGACGACGACCTTCGCCTACGGCGATGGCCTCGCGCAGCTACGCGGCGTGCTCGCCCACCGCGCGATCGAGCTGACCTACACGCGTGGGGCGCGCCCGGACCTGCTCACGGAGCTCGCGAGCATCGACGAGGGCGCGCTCGATGCTGAGTCGCGTACGCGTGTGGCATCCGAGGTCGCCACAGTGCTCGACGCCTTCGACGCGAGTGACCTCGCAACGACGCTGCGCGACTCTGAGACCGACGCCTGGTTCGAGTTCCCGTTCGCGTGGGACTGGGACGGCGTGCCGGTGCATGGCACGCTCGACCTGCTCTATCGCCGCGATGGCGCGTACCACATCGTCGACTTCAAGACCGACGACCTGCGCGGTCGCACCGCCGCCACCGTGGCGCAGGACTACCTCGCGCAGCTCGGCCTCTATGCCGGCGCAGTCGAGCGTGCGACCGGCGCGCTCCCACCGACCGCGCTGTACTTCCTGCGCACCGGCGAGCGGTATGCACCCGCTCGCGAGGACATCGAGGCTGCGCTCGCCCGTACGCGCGAGGAGATCGACGCCGGCCTGCTGCGAGCCATCGCCCCCGATCCGTTCGAGGACCCAGACTAGGAACGTAGTGGAGTAATCTGCGCGCGAGTCCACGGAGGTCACCATGCCGAGCCGCCCGCAGCCCCGTTTCCCCGAGCCGCACACCGAGCCCTACTGGGAGGGCGCGAAGCAGGGCGAGCTGCGCTACCAGCGCTGCAACACCTGTGACGCGGTCGTCTTTACCCCCCGCGCGCACTGCGACAAGTGCGGCTCGCTCGACCTCGCGTGGCAGCAGTCCTCCGGCATGGGCACCGTCTACACCTACTCGGTGGTGCGTCAGAACCGGAACCCGGCCTTCGTGGACCTCGGTGCCTACGTGGTCGCGTATGTCGATCTCGACGAGGGCTTCCGCATGATGACGAACATCGTCGGCATAGCCGATCCGCTGAAGGACGTGCAGATCGGCCAACGCGTGCGCGTCGAGTTCGAGCCGCAGGATTCGGGTGAGTACCCGGTACCGGTGTTCCGCCCCATCACGTAACGCTCGAGTGCGTTACGCCGCCAGCAGCCGGTCCGTCCAGTCGAGCGCCGCGACGTAGGCAGTCGTGCCTGCGCCGACATCAATGCCGGCCGTCGAGGCCAGTTCCACGTAGGTTGCCCAGTCGGCCCGCTGGTACGCGGTGACTGCGGCGAGCACGCGTCCGAAGTCGCTCGTCGGATTGAGGATCGCCGTGCGGCTGGTCTCGTCCATCGGGATCGAGGCGAGCGCGTCCGCGATCGGCACGCCCATCATCGTGTCCGCGAGCGAGAACAGCCCAGCGAAGAACAGGTCGTTTGCGTACTGGTCCGCGCCGATCGCTGGCGCGAGCAGCTCGCAGAAGCGCCCGCGCGCGACCGCCGTCGTCACCAGCTCGGGCGAGAGCCCGTCGAATGTCGTGATCAGTGCGAGCATCGCCGCCCAGCGCCGCATCTCGTCGCGCCCGAGCATCGCCATCGCGCGGTGCACCGAGTCGATCTCGGACACCCAGCGAAACTGGGCTGAGTTGATGTAGCGCAGCAGCGCCTGCGACAGCGCCGGATCCGACTTCACGAGCTCCTTCGCGGAGTCGAGGTCGAACTCTGCACGCCCCAGCTCATTCACCAGTCGGAAGTACGTCCGCGCCGAGGGCGGGAGCTGCCGCCCGCTCACGAT
>JBAXNX010000309.1:0-1962 GCA_037133575.1 Chloroflexota bacterium | reverse complement strand
TGCTGGCGCTGCCGGGGATCGGGCCGTTCACGGCGGCGATCGTGCAGTGCTTCGGGTTCGGCGATGACGGCGCGGCGGTGGATACGAACGTCGTGCGTGTGCTCGGACGTCTCGTGTACGGGGACGTGCAGCCAACGCTCGAGACGCCAGCCTCGGCGATCCGTGTCGCGGCGGAACGGCTGCTGCCGCCGGGCGACGCAGGCGCGTGGAACGCAGCGATGATGGACTACGGCGCGCGGGTGTGCGTGCCGAAGCCGAAGTGCGACGTGTGCGTGCTCGCCTCGATGTGCGAAGCGCGCTCGAAGTTTGCGGAGGGGGCACTGGCGACGCCGGTGCGCGCGCAGTCGCGGTATGACGGCTCGAATCGGATGTGGCGTGGGCGCATCATGCGTGCGCTGCGCGGGCGCGACGATGGCCGTGTGCGGACCTCGACGCTGGTGCGCGATCTGGCGCACGACGAGGGTGAGGTAGCGACGGTGCGTGCGATGCTGCGCGCGCTGTGTGATGAGGGCTTCGCGTGGCAACACGCGGGCTGGTGCGGACTCGGCAGCTTCTAGCTGGGTTCGCCCAGCTGCTGTGGTGGTGGGTCGAGATGTCCTACGGGGCTACCTCGCTGTGGACGCTCGGATGACGTTTCCTGTTTCGGACTCGAGGACCAACGGAGAGAGTGGGACACGATGAGTGGCGATCCGATCAACGCGATCTACGAAGACACACGCGTGACGATCGAGATGGTGGGGCCGATCGGTCCACTCGGGAACAACGCGTACATCGTGCGACCGCTCGGAGGCAACGGGCCGGCGATCGTGGTCGACGCGCCGGAGGGCAGCGAAGCGATCGTGGCCGCACTCGGTGGTGACGCGGTGTCGGCGATCGTGATCACGCATCAGCATCGCGACCACTGGGCTGGGCTCGCGACGTTGCGGGCGAGCATCGATGCTCCGGTGTACATGGGCGCGGAACCGCAGCGCCTCGAGATCGACGTGCACAGCGAGGTGCTCGGTGATGGGGAGACGCTGCCCGTGGGGAACGCCGTGCTCGAGGTGATCTCGACGCCCGGTCATACGCCGGGCTCGATCTGTCTCTCTATCAAGTCGTCGATGGGTGGCGCGGTGCTGACGGGCGACACGCTGTTTCCGGGCGGGCCGGGGCGCACTGGCTCACACGAGGCGCTGATGCAGGAGCTCGAGTCGATCGTGTCGCGGCTGTACGTGCTGCCGGGGCACGCGATGGTGCTGCCGGGTCATGGCGATGGGACGTCGATCAACGCGTCGCAGGCGGAGTACGCGGTGTTTGCGAAGAGGGAGCATCCAGAGGATTTGGCCGGCGACGTGACCTGGTACAACTCGTGACCGCTCGACTCGCGACGGCAGATGACACCGCGGTCGTCATTCGGCTTGTCAGTGCGCTGCTGGTGGAACTCGGGGGCCAGGCACTCACAGCGGAGGCCCAGGCTGTCTATCGGACGCTGATCTCCGGCGAACCGGGTACGGGTTTCGTGATGCTCGGTGGGTTGACCGAGGCTGAGCCCCAAGCTGTGTGCACCGTGTCCTACGTGCACGCCATGCGCACGATGGGTCGCTACGGCGTGATCCAGGAGATGTACGTCGAACCGGCGCTCCGCAGCACGGGAGTTGGTCGCGAGCTGCTGGAGGCGGCACTCTCCGAATCCGTCCAGCGGGGGTGCGCAATGGTGGAGCTCGGCACGCCCTTTCAGGGCGACCGTCAGATCCAGTTCTACGAGCGGACAGGATTCACGAATATTGGGGCACGCCTCCGCTGGCGTCCCAGCTAGACGGCTCGGACGTTTCGATGAGGATTCGAACGGTTGGGGCGGGGGTGCGATGGGCTCGGGATTGTGCGCGTGGGGTGGCGACCATAGGATCGTGCGGCTCGGCTACCTACCATCGTTGAAGGAGTCCCCTTGCCCCAGCCTGTGACGCTCGCCAACGGGCTGCGGGT
>JBAXNX010000308.1:0-1972 GCA_037133575.1 Chloroflexota bacterium | reverse complement strand
TCGCGCCGAACCTCACGGAGCAGCTCGGTGTGCTCGCGAATGGCGGGTTCGACGTAGGGCTCTCGACGGACGGTGACGCGGACCGCGTCGGCATCGCGGACGAGCGAGGCCGCTTCATCACGCAGCTGCAGACGATGGCACTCCTCGTGCACTACCTCGTTGGCGTGCGCGGCGACCGAGGGCCGATGGTGCGCTCGGTGACGATGACGCGGATGATCGACCGTCTCGGCGAGCGCTACGACTGCCCGGTGTACGAGACGCCTGTGGGCTTCGTGCACCTCGGGCCAAAGATGATGGAGACCAACGCGCTGATCGCTGGCGAGGAGTCGGGCGGCTACGCGTTCCGCGGGCACATCCCGGAGCGCGATGGCGTGCTGAGTGGGCTGATCATCCTCGAAGCGATAGTGAAGACGGGGAAGAGCCCGTCTGAGTTGCTGCAGGCGCTGTACGACGAGGTAGGCACCCACGAGTACGATCGCGTGGACATTACGCTGCGCGGTGACGAGCGCGATGCGATCCGCGAGCGCGTAGCGAACGCCAACCCCGACTCGATCGCGGGAATGCGCGTTGAGTCGAAGGACAATGTGGACGGCTTTCGATTCAACCTCGAAGGCGGATGGTGGCTGCTGCTGCGCTTCAGCGGCACGGAGCCACTGCTGCGCATCTACGCCGAGATGCCAACGATGGAGCACGTGCGCCAGGCGCTCCAGCAGGGCCAGGAGATCGCTGGAGCGACGCTGTAGCGCCAGAACCGAGGAGCATGTTGCAGGAACAGTTGACAGTGAATCTCGATGACCGCGCGACATACGCGGGTGGGGATCCACAGGGCATGGCAACGTACATCGCTGAGCTGCCAGCACAGTGCCGCGCGGCGTGGACGGCCGGAATGGCGTGGACGCCGCCGGCATCGTTCCACAGGCCATCGCGCGTGGTGGTGCTCGGCATGGGCGGCTCGGCGATTGGCGCCGAGATCGTCTCGACGATCGCCGCGAGTGTGACCTCGATCCCGGTGCACATCGTGCGCGGCTATACAGCACCGATAGTCGATGCCAACACACTGGTGATCGCGTCGTCGTGGTCCGGCGACACGGAAGAGACACTCGAGGCATTCCAGCGCACGCTCGGCGGCGACGGCATGCGGCTCGCAATCACGTCGGGCGGCCGCCTCGCACGGTTCGGGGAGTCGCTCGGCTACTCGGTCATGACCTATGACTTCGACGGTCAGCCGCGCGCGGCGATCGGGTGGGGCGTGTTCGCGCTGCTCGGTGTGCTGCGCCGCCTCGATGTGGTCGCGATCAGCGACGCACTGGTGGACGAGGTCGTCGCGGCGCTCGAGGTGTGCGCGACGGACTGGGGGCTCGACCAGCCGGGTGACTCGAACGTCGCGAAGCAGATCGCACGCCGCGTCGAGGGTCGCATCCCGGTGATCCTCGGGCCTGACTTCCTGGAGATCGCCGCACGGCGCTGGGCCGGGCAGATGTCGGAGAACTCCAAGCAATGGGCGCTGTTCGGCGCACTGCCGGAGGTCGACCACAACCTGATCGTGGGCTTTGCCGGACCGGACGTAGCGCGCGAGTCGGTACACGTGCTGATGCTCGACAGCGTTGCGGTGCACGAGCGCACACGACTGCGCATTCGCCTCACGGGCGAGGCGCTCGACGCGGCGGGCATCGAGCACGACGAACTGCTAATGGGTGGCGAGAACCAGCTCGATGCGATCATGCGGGCGTGCTACCTCAGTGACTGGGTGTCGCTCTATCTCGCGATGCTCAACGGCGCCGACCCCACACCGGTGGAGCCGATCTCGAAGCTGAAAGACGAGCTCTCAAAGCACTCGCGCTAGCATCGATTGCGTCATGACACAAAGAAGCCCGGCCTTCACGGCCGGGCTTCTTGTTCTGCAGCGAGTGCGCCTCGTTAGCGCTTGGTGAACTGCGGCGCCTTGCGGGCGCGCTTGAGGCCGAACTTCTTG
>JBAXNX010000307.1:0-1984 GCA_037133575.1 Chloroflexota bacterium | reverse complement strand
TGCTGGCGCTGCCGGGGATCGGGCCGTTCACGGCGGCGATCGTGCAGTGCTTCGGCTTTGGCGACGACGGTGCGGCGGTGGATACGAACGTCGTGCGCGTGCTCGGACGTCTCGTGTATGGGGATGTGCAGCCGGCGCTCGAGACGCCAGCCTCGGCGATCCGTGTTGCGGCGGAGCGACTGTTGCCGCCGGGCGACGCAGGCGCGTGGAACGCGGCGATGATGGACTACGGCGCGCGGGTGTGCGTGCCAAAGCCGAAGTGCGACGTGTGCGTGCTGGCCTCGATGTGCGAGGCGCGCCCGAAGTTTGCGGAGGGCGCACTGGCGACGCCGGTGCGCGCGCAGTCGCGATACGACGGCTCGAATCGAATGTGGCGTGGGCGCATCATGCGTGCGCTGCGCGGGCGGGACGATGGCCGCGTGCGGACCTCGACGCTGGTGCGCGATCTGGCGCACGACGAGGGCGAGGTAGCGACGGTACGTGCGATGCTGCGCGCACTGTGTGACGAGGGCTTCGCGTGGCAACGCGCGGGCTGGTGCGGACTCGGCAGCTCTTAGCTGTTTTCGCCCAGCTTCTGTGGTGGTGAGTCGAGATGCCCCTACGGGGCTGCCAAGCTGTGGACGCTCGGATGACGTTTCCTGTTTCGGACTCGAGGACCAACGGAGAGAGTGGGACACGATGAGCGGCGATCCGATCAACGCGATTTATGAGGACACGCGCGTGACGATCGAGATGGTGGGGCCGATCGGGCCACTCGGGAACAACTCGTACATCGTGCGACCACGTTCCTCAGGGGGAGGGGGTGGTGATGGGCCGGCGATCGTGGTCGACGCGCCGGAGGGCAGCGAAGCAATCGTGGCCGCACTCGGTGGTGACGCGGTGTCGGCGATCGTGATCACGCATCAGCATCGCGACCACTGGGCTGGGCTCGCGACGTTGCGGGCGAGCATCGATGCTCCGGTGTACATGGGCGCGGAACCGCAGCGCCTCGAGATCGACGTGCACAGCGAGGTGCTCGGTGATGGGGAGACGCTGCCCGTGGGGAACGCCGTGCTCGAGGTGATCTCGACGCCCGGTCATACGCCGGGCTCGATCTGTCTCTCTATCAAGTCGTCGATGGGTGGCGCGGTGCTGACGGGCGACACGCTGTTTCCGGGCGGGCCGGGGCGCACTGGCTCACACGAGGCGCTGATGCAGGAGCTCGAGTCGATCGTGTCGCGGCTGTACGTGCTGCCGGGGCACGCGATGGTGCTGCCGGGTCATGGCGATGGGACGTCGATCAACGCGTCGCAGGCGGAGTACGCGGTGTTTGCGAAGAGGGAGCATCCAGAGGATTTGGCCGGCGACGTGACCTGGTACAACTCGTGACCGCTCGACTCGCGACGGCAGATGACACCGCGGTCGTCATTCGGCTTGTCAGTGCGCTGCTGGTGGAACTCGGGGGCCAGGCACTCACAGCGGAGGCCCAGGCTGTCTATCGGACGCTGATCTCCGGCGAACCGGGTACGGGTTTCGTGATGCTCGGTGGGTTGACCGAGGCTGAGCCCCAAGCTGTGTGCACCGTGTCCTACGTGCACGCCATGCGCACGATGGGTCGCTACGGCGTGATCCAGGAGATGTACGTCGAACCGGCCCTCCGCAGCACGGGAGTTGGTCGCGAGCTGCTGGAGGCGGCGCTCTCCGAATCCGTCCAGCGGGGGTGCGCAATGGTGGAGCTCGGCACGCCCTTCCAGGGCGACCGTCAGATCCAGTTCTACGAGCGGTCTGGCTTCGCGAACATTGGGGCGCGCCTCCGCTGGCGTCCCAGCTAGCTGTTTGGCTTCTCGACGTTTCGATAGGAACTCGAACGATTGGGGCCGGGGTGCGATGGGGGCGCGATTGCCCCGGCGGGGTGGCGCCCATAGGATCGTCCGACTCGGTATCCACCCGTCGTTGAAGGAGTCCCCTTGCCCCAGCCTGTGACGCTCGCCAACGGGCTGCGGGT
>JBAXNX010000306.1:0-1986 GCA_037133575.1 Chloroflexota bacterium | reverse complement strand
GGCGGCCTGCACGCCTGCACGCCACCAAAACCCGCACGCCACCGACACATCGACCCCCGCTGCATCCATCGAGGTGAGCAGTTCGTCGGCCGTCGCCATGCGTGCCTTTGGGTTCGCGTACAGCTCGCCAAACCCCGCATCGATGCTCGACAGGTGCGCGCGGTCGGCGATCAGGGACGGCGGAAAGATGTGGGTGTGGACATCAACGATCATTCGAGTCATCGTAACGGAAGTGGTGGTGGGGTTACTCACGGTCGTTCGCCTCGTGCAGCGGCCCTGGAGGACAATGACCCCACGTCTCCCCGCTTTGTCGCACGCTTACCGCCCGCAACCCCGCTCCGATGCTGACACCGAGTCCCGCAAGGACCGTCGGCCCTTCATCGTTGCCACGCTATTCGCGGCCGTGATGCTCGTCCTCATCGCCGTCACCTGGACCGCATCGACCGAGGTGCTCGCCTCCACGAGCGCGGCCATCGAGTGGGCACGCGCGCACGACGACCTCACCGCGAAGGCCGCGTTCAGCGTCATCCTCGCCGCCAGCGGCGCGATCGCCTTCGTGATCGCCTGGGCTCGCACCACCGACCCCGACCGCCCCGTGCGCGTGCCCGGTGGACGTGGCACCATCGCCGTGCACGAGCTCGGCGCGTGGCTCCGCGATGGCATCGAGGAGCGCGACGACGTCCGCAGTGCAGATGTGCTGGTGCAGTCGCAGGGGAAGGGAGTGCGCGTGACCGCTCGGATTGCCGTCACCGCCGACGCCCGTCTCCAGGACACCGCTAACGGTGCCCGCGCCGCCATCGAGCAGACCCTTGCCACCCGAATCGGCGTTCCCCTCGCCGCACAACCGACAATCGAGTTGCGCTACGAGGAACTCAGGCTGCGCCCGCGGCCCCTCGATACGCGCCTGGAGGCCAATGGCTGAGCCAGAGGCCAAGGGAGACGCGCCCCAGATGGCGACTGAAACACAGATGACCACCGAAGCACCCGCCGAGCCCACCACCGACCTCACTCCCGAGGAGACTCCGGAGCCCGAGGCAGTTGAGTCGGCTGCTGCTGCGACCGAGGTGATCGAGGGCGCTATCGACTCGACGGCCGACGAGGCAGAGGAGCTGGGCGAAGACGGGGCCGACGGCCCCCAGACGCCGGCGTTCCCGGCGGAGCGCGTTCCCTACCTGATCGAGGCTCTGCTCTTCGTCTCCGATGGCCCGAGCGATGAGGGCGCTCTCGCGCGAGCGCTCGGCCTCTCGCGTCGAGAGGTTCGAGCTGGCCTCGACCACCTCGGTGAATCCCTGCGTGAGCGCGGCATCCGCCTGCAGCGCGGCCCCGACGGCATCCAGCTCGTCACCGCGCCCGACACCTCGAGTTACATCGAGCAGTTCCTGGGCCTCGAAGCCGGCCGCCGCCTCTCTGCCGCCGCGCTGGAGACCCTCGCCATCATCGCCTACCGCCAGCCCGTCACCCGCGGCACCCTCGAGGCGATTCGTGGCGTGAACTGCGACGGCGCGATCGACACGCTGCGGAACCGCGGCCTCATCGACATCGCTGGTCGCGCCGACGGTCCCGGCCGACCCGCCCTCTTCGCCACCACCCAGAAGTTCCTCGAGTACTTCGGCCTGGAGCGCCCCGAGGACCTGCCGCCCCTGCCCGCCGACATCGTCGAGGCTGCCAACCGCCTGCCCGAGAACCTCGCCCAGCAGCTCCCGCTCACCGGCGGCGCCCCCACCGACTCCGCGACCGCCGAGGTCGACGACGAGTCGAGCCTGAACGTCCCCGAGCCGATCGAGACTCCCGATGGTCGAGTCTGGCCCGCGCGTGGTGGCCTGCCCTACGCCGGCGTCTCGCTGCCCGGTAGCGTGGCCTCGATCCCCCCGGTCGGTGCACCGAGCCTCCCGCCCGGCGCGAGCTTCCACCTCTAGCCGATCATCGGATCATTCGAGGTAGTCGCATGATCACCGTGAGCGTCCTGCTCACGCTCCATCTGCCCGG
>JBAXNX010000305.1:0-2005 GCA_037133575.1 Chloroflexota bacterium | reverse complement strand
CGTCCCCGTCGAACGCTCCGAGGTAGTGCCGCATCGAGTCCGCCGCCGCAGCCAGAGAGGGGCCCTGCCCCTGCACTCCGTTCGGACGTTCACTCGCTGCTGCGGTTTTCTGTGGCTCTACGCTGACATCATGGACGCGGAACATCCGATCGTCGAGCGCGAGCGATTGTTGGCGGACGGGATTGCTGTGCTCGATCGACTTGTGGCGAAACTTGATGCGTCGGCGGAGCACATTGCGCTGCATACCGCGGGGGCGGAGTGGACGGCGCGTGACGTGTTTGCGCATCTCGCGCGGTGGCATGCACACAGCCTCGAGGAAGTGATGCGCCTCGCTGTGGGCGATGCGGCGCCGGCACCGCTCGCGGGTAGCGAGGACGAGATCAACGCGCGCTGGCTTCAGGTCGATCGCGTCTTAACGCGCGAGCAGGCTCGCGACTGGTGCATCCAGAGTGCGGCGGCGCTCCGGCGCGCGCTGCTCGCGCTCAGTCCGGAACAATGGGAGGCGTTTGGCCGCTCGCATGCCGCGGATGTCGAAGGTGACCACTACCGCGGGCACCTCGGCTATCTGAAGCCCGACAGCTAGAGCTCGTCGCCGAGGGCGCGGTAGCGGCCGCTGAAGAAGAGGAGGGGGGAGGCGTCGGGGCGGGCGATCTCGAGGTCGAGGACGCGGCCGATGTAGATGGTGTGGTCGCCACCTTCGAGGCGTTCGGCGACTTCGCATTCCACCCAGGCGAGGGTGCCGTCGATGATCGGGGCGCCGGTCTGCCTCGTGGTGTACGAGACCTCCCCCATGTCTTCGACGCCGCGGCGAGCGAAGGCGTTCGATACCTCGATCTGGTCCTGGGCGAGGATGTTCACGGCGAAGGTGCGGGCGCTCTTGAGCTGCTCGTGCGCTGTGCCTTTCTGGTCGACGCAGACGAGCAGGAGCATGGGATCGAGCGAGAGCGACGAGACGGCGTTGGCGGTCATGCCGCGAATGTGCTCGCCGTCGTCCCAGGTGATGACGGTGACGCCGGTGGCGAAGCGGCCGATGGTGTCGCGGAACTGGCGGGGGTCGAGGGTGGGCTCGGCAGTCATGCGCGGTCTCTCTCTCCGCAGCGCCGTAGGGCGCGTACGCAGGGCCTTACAGGCCGCTCATAGTACGCCGCAGTCTCGTATTCGACGTGTCGTGGTAGACGTTCTTGCCCCTGTGGGCCAGAATCGGACGGTCAACCAAGTCAGCGGAAGGGGCCCCGTTGTGGGCGATCCGGGCAGTCCTCCTGTGACCTAATGGCCCCGATCGAGCGCATGCCGCCCGACGGGGCGGGAAGTGTGCGCTTATGACCTCTGAGACCCGCGACCCGCGTCCGTTTGCTGTGCTCGACGATTCCCTGATGGAGTCATGGCCGAGTATGTCCGAGGACGACCGACTGGAGGTATTCCAGTCGCTGCCTCGAGGCGATGCGTCCGAGCTGTTCCTCTCACTCGACCCAGCTGACCAAGAAGCGTTGATCACGCCGCTGCCCTCGAACGAGCAGCGCGTGTGGCTGCGGCTGCTGCCGGCCGAAGAAGCCGCGGACCTGATTCAACAGGTGGATGATCAAGAGGAGCACGAGGGGCTACTCGCCCTGCTGGATCACCGGATGCGTCCGGAGGTCGAGGCGCTGCTCGCCTACAAGGATGACGTGGCGGGCGGCCTGATGTCGCCGTCCTATGCGTGGATGCGCACGGACATGACCGTGGCGCAGGCGCTGGCGTACCTGCGGCTGCAGGCGGCCGACCGCGTCTCGATGATCTACTACGCGTACGTGCTCGATAGCTCGCAGCGGCTGATCGGCGTGGTGTCGTTCCGCGACCTGATGGCGGCGCCGGCGACGCGCAAGGTCGAGGACGTGATGCTGACCTCGCCGCTGTCGGTGCTGGAAGACACCGACCAGGAGGAGGTGGCGCGCACGCTGCAGGAGAGCGGCCTGCTGGCGGTACCAGTCGTCGATGACGAGGGCCACATCAAGGGCATCATCACCCT
>JBAXNX010000304.1:0-2010 GCA_037133575.1 Chloroflexota bacterium | reverse complement strand
CGGGGACGGCTGGCTGTACGAGCCGAAGTGGGATGGCTTCCGCGCGATCGTGTTCTGGGATGGCAGTGAGTGCTACATCCAGAGCCGCGAGGCGCGCCCGCTCGGTCGCTACTTCCCCGACCTGGTCACGGGCATCCCCCCGCAACTGTCGCAGCCGTGTGTGCTCGATGGTGAGATCGTGATCGCGACCTCGTACGGCCTCGACTTCGGGTTGTTGCAGCAGCGTGTGCATCCTGCGGCGTCGCGTGTGCTGCGGCTGGCGAGCGAGACGCCGGCGAGCTTCGCGGCGTTCGACCTGCTCGCATTGGGCAATGACGACCTCCGCACGCGGACCTTCGAGGAGCGTCGTGGCGCACTCGAATCACTGCTGGAGCGCGCCGAACTGCCGCTGCTGCTGACCGGCGCGACGACGGATGTGGCGCAGGCGGCGGACTGGTTCGTGCGCTTCGAAGGCGCAGGCTTCGACGGCGTGATGGCAAAGCGCCTCGACTTGCCGTACGCCGAGGGCGACCGCGTCATGGTGAAGGTGAAGCACCGTCGCACCGCAGACTGCGTCGTCGGCGGCTTCCGCTGGTACAAGAACGAAGTCGATGTCGGCGTGGGCTCGCTGCTGCTTGGGCTCTACGACGATGACGGCGTGCTGCACCACATCGGGCACACCTCGACGTTCACGCGCGCGCAGCGACGCGAGCTCGCACAGTTGCTCGAGTCGTATCGCACGGACGACTCGACGGTGTCGTTCGGCAGTGGGCGTACGCCGGGTGCGGTCAGCCGCTGGAGTGGCGACCGTGACACGGACTGGGTGCGTCTGCGCCCCGAGCTTGTGTGCGAGGTCGCATTCGACCAGATGCAGGGCGACCGGTTGCGGCACGGCTCCACGTTCATGCGCTGGCGGACGGACAAGGCGCCCGAGTCGTGCGGGTACGACCAGCTCGTCGCGGCCGTACCCGCCGAGTTCGAGGAAGCTTTCGGGCGCCGGCGCTAGCTCGCCTTTGCCGTGTAGTTCTCGGCGGCTTGCACCGTGAAGTCCAGCGACTCCGGGCTGTCATCCATCGTCGCGTGATACTCGCCTGGTATGAGATCGACGAGCGCGTCACCCTGTCCGCCCGCTTCGATCTCGAGGATGTGAGCGACAGGCACCGGGTGATCAGCACGCGTGATCGTCACGCCGTGGGACTCATCACCGCGGTTCAGCACGATCACACGCAGCGTGCCCGCGGGTGCCACGGTCACCTCGGACTCCAGCGCCTCGTCAGAGGTGGTGAGCGTGAGCGACGGATACGGATCGGATGTGGTCTCGACGGTCGGCATGAGCGGCTCCTTCGGATTGCTCACGCGAACCTACCCTCTGCGGTGATCGGTCAGTACAACGCGCACGAGCTCGAACGCTACAGGCGCATCTGAACTGCTAGGCCTGCTCGCGCTCGGCGCGGCCGAGCCACTGCGGCTCCTCGACGCCGGCACGGGCATTGCAGACGCGGGCCATCGTGAAGAGCAGGTCACTCAGCCGGTTGAGGTAGCGAATCACTGGCGGGGCGACCGGCGTCTCGCGCGCGAGGGTCAGCACTCGACGTTCGGCGCGGCGGCACACGGTGCGGGCATGGTGGAAGTGGCCTGCAGCGGGGGTGCCGCCGGGCAGGATGAAGCGCTGCAGTGGCTCGATCTCGTTGTCGAGCGTGTCGACCCAGCCTTCGAGTTTCGTCACATCCTCGTCGACGACGCGCGGCCCGACGGTCTGGCCTTTTGCAATGCGCTCCTCGATGTCCGGTGTGGCGAGCTCGCCACCGATGTCGAAGAGGTCCGACTGGATCACCTGCAGCCACGCGAGCATGTCAGCATGGCCGGCGACCGCCGCAGCGATACCCAGCACCGAGTTGAGCTCGTCGACGGTGCCGTAAGCCTCTAGGCGCGGGTCGTCCTTCGGCACGCGCGGGCCGCCGAAGAGCCCGGTCTGTCCGTCGTCACCGGTGCGCGTGTAGACACGCATCTGGCTCATGGCCGCCTCCTGCC
>JBAXNX010000303.1:0-2016 GCA_037133575.1 Chloroflexota bacterium | reverse complement strand
GGCTTGCGGCGCAGCGTGGTGAGGCGCTGCGCGATGCCGAGCATGCGCGCGATGCGATCGCGATCCGGTGCGTGGTAGATGACGTCGCCACCGATGATGCGGCGTTCGCCATCACGACGCGGAGCACGCTCCTTGAAGGCGATGGGCACCGTGATGATGCGGCCATCGAGCTCCGGGATCGCGACGTTCATCGCCACGTCGAGCGGGTTGAGGCCCGCGTCCGAGGCGATCCAGCGCTCGGTGCTGGTCGAGGCGGTGATGGCCTGCAGCTGCGGGACGCCGAGGCGTTCGAGTGCGGGCACCGCCCAGTCGTCAGCCTCGAGGGCTACGCCCGCGCCGGGCTCGACTGCGCTGCCCATCGCGAAGGACATGGTGTTGACGACGACATCGACGGTGGGTGTGCCCTCGGCGTCGACGAAGTACGTGAGCGCGTCGGGCAACTCACCGCGCGCAGACGCCTCGTCCTTGAGTGAGTAGGCGAAGACCGGCATGACGTTGAGGCCGATGCGGTCACCCTCTTCCACGATCACGTCGATGAAGTCGGTGTTCCCGGTGAGCAGATATGAGCGGTAGAAGAGCACGCCGACGGTCGGACGCGTGAGGTCGACCGTGCGCTGCCACGCCTCGAGCGAGTAGTCGCTGGTGTGTGCGCGGTACACGCCGTGGCGCGGCTGCTCGATGGGCGGGAGGTAGCCGTAGCCCGTGGTGAGCAGGTGGTCGGCCATGAAATAGAGCGCCTGCTGGTAGTTGTCGACGCCGCTGTACTGGAGGTACGCCTTCACCTCGTGCGCGACGGGGACGCCGGCGTTCGAGGCGGCCGTGAGGTCGGGGTCGAGGTCCTCGGTGCCTGGCATGGCGATCAGCCACTGGCCGTTCTGCTCGATCAGGCGCTGGAGGTGCTCGAAGCCCGGGAGGCTGGCGCGACCACCGTGCAGGCGCACGACCACGACTTCCGCGCTGGGCACGACGGTGTCGAAGAAGGCGATCGCATCGGTCTCGGACGTGAGGTGGTTCACGGTATAGGCGCGCACCGGTGGGAAGTCCTCGGCCATCAGCGGCATGGCGCGGTCGAGCGCGAGCAGGTCGGTATCGGCCTGTGTGAGGAAGAGGAAGCCGCTCTGCTCGACCGCGTTTTGTAGTGCGGCTTCGCGCCCGGGGAGATGTCCCTCGGTGTTGCCGCCCTGCCACGAGAAGGCGTTGAAGGCGAAGTCCGCGAGCTCGGGTGGCGGGGGGAGATAGCGGTTCGCCTCGACTTGGGCGTCGATGTAGTCCCAGAGCGCGATCACCTGCGACTCGGCGTTCATCGAGTGGAAGAAGGTGGTATGACCTTCGAGCAGGAGCATCGCCACGTTCGCGAGCGGGCACGGGCCGAGGCAACCGGACTCGTTGAGGTGGACCTTGTTGCGAAGCTTTCGCTTCGTCCACTCCTCGTAATACAGCTCCTTGCGCGACGGAGCCGCGCCGAACTGCTCGTCGCCGCAGCAGCAGCCGTTCACGCACACGAAGAGCTGGCCGAGCTGGCGCGCGACGTTGACGAGCTTGCCGTCCGGCCTCGTGACAATGTTGCGCGTGGCGCGCGGACGGGACGTCGGCGCGCCTGGTGGCGTTGTCTCGGGCGTTTCGAACTGGAGCTCGTCAGGCATCGGTTGCTAGCGCATAGCGGCGGAGACGGGCGCGGCTTGGCTGACGGTGCGCTGTGCGCGCTCGACTAGCCAACCGAAGATCACGCCCATCCCGAGCCAGATCACGAGCTGCGTGCCGAGTGAGGCGAGGCGGAACTGCCACAGCACCGCGGCCGGGAAGCCCTCGGGTATCTCGTTGATGCTCGGCATGGCGAACATCGCGGCACCGACCACGACGACGAAGGCGACGATGGCGATGAGTGCGGCGTCGATGTTCGAGCGGCTCGCTACGAGCTGGCGCTGCAGGCGCACCGCGCCGACGGTCGCGAGCAGGGAGATGACGATCATCCCCACGTAGAGCGCGGTGCGCATCTGGATGGTGTCGGGGTCACCG
>JBAXNX010000302.1:0-2038 GCA_037133575.1 Chloroflexota bacterium | reverse complement strand
ATCCTACGCCCGCGTGTGAGCTCGGTCGCCGCGTGCCTTGACCCCCCGATCGGCCCCCATCTACGATCGACGCCCGCGACCGTACTCCGAGGGCGATTAGCTCAGCTGGTCAGAGCGTCCGGTTTACACCCGGAAGGTCAGAGGTTCGATCCCTCTATCGCCCACCATTCGCGCCCCGCGTCGGCCGCCACTCGTATTGATTCTGCTTGTCCACACTGCATACACTCGCCGCGCACACACCTCGAGGTCTTCGAGCGGGGGATCTATGCCCAGCCGCAGCACGCACGAATGGCTAGAGGGCGCGTACGCCAAGGCCGCCGAGCGCACCAAGGAGCGCCAGAAGCGCTTCGAGTCGTCCTCGGGCGCCGAGGTCGACGCGACCTATGGCCCGGAGGCACTCGCCGACTGGAACTACCACGAGAAGCTCGGCTTCCCCGGCGAGTTCCCGTTCACCCGCGGCGTCCAGCCCACGATGTACCGAGGTCGTCTCTGGACGATGCGTCAGTACGCTGGCTTTGGTGACGCCGAGGAGTCCAACCATCGCTACAAGTTCCTGCTCGAGCAGGGGCAGACGGGTCTCTCCGTCGCCTTCGACCTGCCGACGCAGATCGGCTACGACTCGGACGACATCCACGCGGAGGGCGAGGTCGGCAAGGTCGGCGTCGCCATCGCGTCACTCGAGGACATGGAGACGCTGACCGAGGGGCTGCCGCTCGACAAGGTCACGACCTCGATGACCATCAACGCGACTGGCTCGATCCTGCTCGCGATGTACGTCGCGGCAGCGAAGAAGCAAGGCGCGGACCTGAGCAAGGTCGGCGGGACCATTCAGCACGACGTGCTCAAGGAGTACATCGCGCGCGGCACCTACATCTTTCCGCCTCGCCCCTCGCTCCGCCTCATCACGGATGTCTTCGCGTGGTGCAAGGACAACCTGCCAGACTGGAACACGATCTCGATCTCCGGCTACCACATGCGCGAGGCGGGCTGCACGGCGGCTCAGGAGCTCGCGTTCACCTTCGCTGACGCCATCGAGTACGTGGACGCCGCGATCGCGGTCGGCCTGACGATCGATGACATCGCCCCGCGCCTCTCGTTCTTCTGGGCGTGCCACTCGAACTTCCTCGAGGAAGTCGCGAAGTTCCGCGCGTCGCGCCGGATGTGGGCGAAGATCGTGAAGGAGCGCTACGGTTCCGACAACCCACGCTCGCAGTCGCTGCGCTTCCACACCCAGACGGGTGGGGCGACGCTCACCGCACAGCAGCCGATCAACAACGCGATCCGCACCGCCTATCAGGCGATGTCGGCGGTGCTCGGCGGCACACAGTCGCTGCACACCAACTCGTTCGACGAGGCGCTGGCGCTGCCGACGGAGTCGTCGGTCGAGCTCGCGCTGCGCACGCAGCAGATCATTGGCTACGAAACCGGTGTGGCTGACGTCATCGACCCGCTTGCGGGCTCGTACTACATCGAGGAGCTGACTGACCGTGTCGAGGCTGAGGCCGAGGCGTACCTGCAGCGCATCGAGGACATGGGCGGCGCGCTGACCTGCATCGAGCAGGGCTTCCAGCAGCGCGAGATCCAGGAGTCCGCGTTCCGCCTGCAGCGCATGACCGAGACGAAGGACCGCATCGTCGTCGGCGTGAACCAGTTCCAGACCGAGGCACTCGAGGTGCCCCCAATCATGCGCATCGACCCGGCGATCAGTCAGCGCCAGATCGATCGCGTGAAGGCACTGAAGCTCCGTCGCGACCAACCAACTGTCGACAGCGCACTCGCCGCCATCAAGGCTGCAGCGTCCAGCGACGAGAACATGGTTCCGCTGCTGATTGCCGCCGTCGAGGCGTATGCGACCATCGGTGAGATCTGCAACGTGCTCCGCGACGAGTGGGGCGAGTACCAGGAAGTGCTGACGATCTGATCGTCGTGCGATCGTTCGAGACGAATACGAGGGATACACAGTGATCGACCGCTTGCACCATGTCGCGATCGTGACCGGCAGCGCCGATGAGGCGCTCAAGTTCTACCGCGACACGCT
>JBAXNX010000301.1:0-2060 GCA_037133575.1 Chloroflexota bacterium | reverse complement strand
CGACTCGAACGGCGTTGCGACATCCTCGAGGTTGCCCTGGGTCGCACGGATGTAGGCGACGTCGGTGTCGGAGATCGCCTTGCCGACGGCCTGCTCGCGCTTCTCGTCGCTGTACTCGGGGGCGCCACGGGCATCCACGGCGCGCTGACCGGCGACATCGAGGGTCACGCCGATCTTGAAGAGCCGCAGCGTCGGCATGTTGCGCATCGACTCGGCGCCGGAGAGTTCGCAGAGTCGGTCGATCACGACTTGCAGGTCGTGGCCGGGGGGCATCGCGACCGTGTACCACATGTTGAACTCGTGGTTGCGGCGGTAGTTGTGCGACACACCGGGGTGCGCGTTCACGACCTTCGCGGCGTGCTCGAGCTGCTCGGCCGGCACCTTCGCCGCGACCAGCGCCGAGGAGTAGCCAAGGGTCTTGGTATCGAAGATCGCGCACACCTGGCGCACGACCCCGGCCGCGCGGGCATCGCGCAGCCGCTGCACCACTTCGTCCTCGGTCATGCCGAGGCGAGTGCCGACCTCGGCATACGGGCGCTCGACGAGCGGGTAGTGGTCCTGCAACTCGTTGAGGAGGCGCGCCGTCGCGTCATCGACCTTGGGCGTCGTCCGCCGTTCTGTCGCTGTCATCGCGCCACCGCCTGCTCTACTTCGCGAGGCAACCCGTAGTTGGCCTCGAACAACGCTTCGATTCGCTGCATGTCGTCGTCGTTCAACTCCGCGACGTCCGAGGCAGCTGTGAACTCGTCGAGCTGCTGCATGTTGTAAATGTTCGGCAGCGCACTCACGACAGAGTCGTCGTGCAGCACGTACTTCAGCGCGGCCTGACCGAGCGTGCGGCCCGTGCCGTCCGTGAGGAACTCGAGCTGGCGGATCTTCTGCACGCCGTTGCGCAGCCACGCCTCCGGGCGGTGTCGCCGGTGGTCGTTCTCCGCGAACGTAGTGTTCTCGTCGTACTGGCCCTCGAGCATGCCCGAGGAGTGCGGCACGCGCACGAGGATCGAGTGGTTCGTCTCGTTCGCGGCCTTGATCAGCTCGCGACCCGGGTTGAGCTCGAGCGCGTTGTAGATCATGTGCACGATGTCGACCGGGCGGTCACGGAACGAGTAGAGGCCTTCATCGAGCCAGCCGATTGCCGGGCCAAGTGCGACGCCGATCGAGCGCACCTTGCCCTCGCGCTTCACGCGGTCGAGGAACGTCCATACCTCGTCGAGGTGCAGGTGCTCCATGCGTACGTTGTGCAGCTGCCAGAGGTCGAGGTGGTCGGTGTTCAGGCGCTCAAGCGACTCGACCAGCGCGTTCTCGAGGAACGGAATGTCGAAGCGGTGCGGGGCTTCCTGGTGGCCAGCCTCGCGGTCTTTGCCGCTGTTTTTCCAATCGTAGCCGAACTTCGAGGCATATGTGAGCTCGGCGCGCTCGGCCGGCGTGAACGCCTGCGCGAGGATGGTCTCGCCGCGGCCGTTGCCGTAAGTGTCTGCGGTGTCGAAGAAGGTGATGCCGCGCTCGCGGGCGGCTCGGAGCATCGCGATGGCCTGCTCGTCGCTGTACTGGCCCCACCAGCCGGAGGCGACCGTCCAGACCCCGAAACCCACTTCCGAGACCGAAACATCAGTCCCGCGGATCTGTCGGTAGCGCATGCGCTGAGCCTCCCCCACTGCGAGGCTCATCCTCCGCCTCGGGCGTCGCGAGATATACATCTGCGTTGGTGAGATTTGGCAGGTTTGGAGAGATTCCGGCTCGATAGGTTCGAGGTCGCCCAACGCCTGTTATCGACGCGTCTGACCCGGCCGTCCGCGCTGCACGGCACCCTCGCCGAAGCGGTCGCGGAGTTCGTCCACGACCTTGTCGAGCTGCTCGTCGCGCTGCACCGGCGCATCGTCGAAGCCGAGTTGGATCACGTCCTCGACCAGGTTGGTCGCGCCGAGGCCGATCAGGCGTACGGGGTGGTGCCCCTCGCTCGCGAATACCTCGTCGAGCATCGCCTGCCCGATCTCGAGTAGCTGGGCGGTCGACTGCACCGGCCGCGCAGCCGTGCGCGAGCGCGACACTGTCGTGAAGTC
>JBAXNX010000300.1:0-2061 GCA_037133575.1 Chloroflexota bacterium | reverse complement strand
GCACCATCCCGATCTGGTGGCGCAGATCGCCACGCGACATCGAGGTGATGTCGAGGCCGTCGAGCGTGATACGCCCGGCGTTCACCTCGTAGAACCGCATCAGCAGGTTGACCAGCGTCGTCTTGCCCGCGCCCGTCGGCCCGACGATTGCCACCGTCTGCCCCGGCTCCACCCCGAACGACAGGTCGTCGATCAGCGGCTGGTCGGGCGCGTAGCGGAACGAGACGTCCTCGAACATGACGCGTCCGTGCACCTCTGCCGGGCGCGCCGAGGTCACCGGGTCAGGGATCTCCTCGGCGGCATCGAGGAGCTGGAAGACCCGCTCGGCGGAAGCGACGCCGGACTGCAGCAGGTTCGCCATGTTCGCGACCTGCGTCAGCGGCTGCGTGAACTGCCGCGAGTACTGGATGAACGCCTGCACGTCGCCCAGCGACATCATGCCCGAGGCCACACGCAGGCCGCCGACCACGGCGATCAGCACGTAGTTGATGTTGCCGATGAACATCGTGGCCGGCTGGATCGCGCCGGAGATGAACTGCGCGCGAAAGCTCGATCGATACAGCGCCTCGTTCTGGCGCTCGAACACGGCGGCCGCCTCGTGCGCGCGGCCGAACACCTTCACGAGCGCGTGACCCGTGTACATCTCCTCGATGTGCGCGTTGAGACGGCCCGTCGTCGCCCATTGCGCGACGAACTGCGGCTGCGCGCGCTTGCCGATGACGATCGTCACCGCGATCGAGAGCGGCACCGTCACCAGTGCGATGCTCGCTAGCAGCGGCGAGAGCCACACCATCATCGCCAGCACGCCGATCACCGTCAGCACCGAGGTGATGAGCTGGCTCAGCGTCTGCTGCAACGTCTGCGCGATGTTGTCCGTGTCGTTGGTCGCGCGACTCAGCACCTCGCCGCGTGCCTGGCGGTCGAAGTACGACAGTGGCAGGCGCGAGAGCTTCTCGTCGACCTCCGTACGCAGCCGGAACACCGCGCGCTGCACGATGGTCGCGGCGAGCCGTCCTTGCATGAAGCTGAGCAGCGAGGCCACGGCGTAGATGCCGATCACCCAGAGCAGCGCCTGCCCGACCGCGCCGAAGTCTATCCCCGCGCCCGGCGTCACGTGCATCGCCTCGAGCATGTTCGCGAGGTTCGCATCGCCGCTCGCGCGCAGACCGGCGACCGCCTGTGCCGCGGTCACACCGGGCGGCAGGCTACGGCCAACGACGCCCGAGAAGATGAGGTCGGTCGCGCGCCCGAGCACCTTCGGTCCGATCACGGACAGGGCCACGCTCGCCGTGCCGAACGCGAGCGCGACGATGATCAGCGCGCGCTCCGGTCGCAGCAGGCCAAGGAAGCGGCGTGCCGAGGCCTTGAAGTTGCTAGCGCGGACGACGGGTCCGCCGCCGCCCATCATCCGTGAACCGAATGCTGCGGGTGCGGGACGTCCCGGTGCGGCGCTCATGCTGCCTCCTCCGCCGTGAGCTGCGACAGGACGATCTCGCGATACGTCTCGCAGTCCGTCATCAATGCCTCGTGGGTGCCGTTGCCAACGACGCGACCGGCGTCGAGGACGACGATGCGGTCCGCGCCGCGAATCGTGCTCACGCGCTGTGCGACGATGATCACCGTCGCCCCGGCGGTCTCGCGCGCGAGGGCCGCGCGCAGTGCCGCGTCCGTGCTGTAGTCGAGCGCGGAGAACGAGTCGTCGAAGAGATAGATCTCCGGTCGCGTCACCAGCGCGCGCGCGATCGTGAGGCGCTGGCGCTGTCCACCCGAGACGTTCGTGCCGCCTTGCGCGATCGAAGCGTCGAGGCCGCCCGGCATCGCCTCGACGAACGTCCGTGCCTGCGCGATGTCGAGCGCGTGCCAGAGGTCGGCATCGGACGCGTCCGGCTTGCCGTAGCGCAGGTTGGAGGCGACGGTCCCGGAGAACAGATACGCCGACTGCGGCACGAGTGCGACGACGCCTGCAAGCGTCTGCGGCGCGATCGTGCGGACATCGACGTCATCGATCAGCACGGCACCCTCGGTGACGTCGATCAGTCGAGGCGCCAGGTTGAGGAGCGT
>JBAXNX010000299.1:0-2064 GCA_037133575.1 Chloroflexota bacterium | reverse complement strand
AGGATGCCCATCGCGGTCTCGTACGCGCCGCCCGGATCCTGCAGCGAGCGCTCCGAGAACCAACGGTTGTAGTGCACGCCCAGCAGCCCGAGGTCCTCGCGGATCTGCGCGATCATGCGGCTGATGCCCTCACCGCCAAGTGCGGCGTCGGGCTCTTCGCCGACCGGGCGCAGGTAGCGGTCGCCCTCGGCGTCCTTGATCTCCTGCGCGATGCCGACCATGTACTCGCCGGGATAGCCGTTCTCAGGGATCTCGACCGTGCGGTCGAACAGCTGCTGGTAGCGCGCGTACAGCGTGCGAGTGAAGACCGCGATCTGCGTGCCCGCGTCGTTGACGTAGTACTCCTGCTCGACCTCGAACCCGGCAGTCGCGAGCACGTTTGCGAGCGTCGAGCCGATCGCGGCGCCGCGGCCGTTGCCGACATGCACCGGCCCGGTCGGGTTTGCCGAGACGTACTCGACCTGCAGCTTCTGGCCCGCACCTTGCGTGCTCGAGGCGTAGCCTTCGCCCGCCGCGATGATCGCTTCGGTCTGCGAGGCGACCCACGTCGGGTCGAGGTAGAAGTTCAGGAAGCCGGGAGGCGCGACGCGCACCTCGACGACGGCTGGGTGGGCGCCGACGTGGGCACGGAGCGCCTCAGCGACCTCGATCGCCTTCATGCGGGCCAGGCCCTGGATGCGCATCGGCATGTTGGCTGAGTAGTCGCCGTGCTCGGGGCGTGCGGGATGCTCGAGGTGCACCTCGGGGGCTGCAAACGCGGGCAGCGCGCCGGCCGCCTGTGCGGCCTCAACGGCCTGCGCCACGAGGAGCTGAATCTCGTCCCGAATCACGCGCGAGGCCTTCCGTCGGCTGTCTGTCGTTGGGAGGGCCAGTGTATCGCGAGGGCCATTGAGGCGCTCCCGAGCCGGAGCGTGCGAGGCAGGCTCAGTGGATCTCGGAGACCACGTCCTCGGCGATGCGGGCCACGAGCGCGCGCAGCGCGGCATGCTCTGGCTTCGAGAGCCGTGGGTCGGCGTCGAGCAGCGTCTCGGCCTCAGTGCGGGCAGTGGCGATGAGATTCGCGTCGAGCAGCGACGCTACGTGCAGCGAGGGCAGCCCGGACTGCCTCGTGCCAAAGGTGTCGCCCGGCCCGCGCAGTTCGAGGTCTGCCTGCGCCAGCGCGAAGCCATCGCGCGTGCGCGCCACCAGTGACAGCCGCTCCTCCGCCTCCGGGGTGGGGTCGTCGGCGAGCAGGTAGCAGACCGAGGCGTGCTTGCCTCGACCGACCCGTCCGCGGAACTGATGCAGTTGCGCGAGGCCGAAGCGGTCGGCGCCTTCGATGATCATCACCGTGGCGTTTGGCACGTCGATCCCGACCTCGACCACGGCGGTCGACACGAGGATCGCGTCGGTGTTGTCCGCGAAGCGGTGCATCACCGCGTCCTTGTCGCGTGCCGCCATGCGCCCGGTGAGCAGCTCGATGCGGTCCGCGAGATCAGGGAACTCATCGCTCTTGAGCCGCTCGACTTCCTCGGTCGCCGCGCGCGAGGCGACCGAGTCCGATCCGTCGACGAGCGGGCAGATCACAAAGCCCTGTCGCCCCGCCTCGATCTCATGTCGCAACTGGGTGAAGGCTTGGTGGCGACGTTCCGGTGGCAGCCATTCGGTCACGATCGGCGTGCGGCCCGGTGGCATCTCATCGATCACGGAGAGGTCGAGGTCGCCGTACACGGTGAGCGCGAGCGACCTCGGGATCGGCGTGGCCGTCATTACCATCAGGTGCGGGGTGCCACCCTTGTCGCGCAGCGCAGACCGCTGCATCACACCGAAGCGGTGCTGCTCGTCGACCACGGCAAGACCGAGGCGTTCGAACTCCACAGACGACTGGATCAGCGCGTGCGTGCCCACCACGATCTGCGCGCCGCCCGTCTTGATCGCGTCGAGCGCCTCTCGACGCTCCTTCGCGCGCGTCGAGCCAGTGAGCAGCACGATCTTCAGCGGCTCCGCGAGGAACGGCAATACGACGAGGCCGTTCAGCGGCGGCGCTGGCTCGCCGGAGAGCAGCGTGCAGATCGTGCGGAAGTG
>JBAXNX010000298.1:0-2071 GCA_037133575.1 Chloroflexota bacterium | reverse complement strand
GGAGAAGGGCGTGTTCCCGAACTGGGAGCGCTCGATCTACGCGGGTGGCACGCCCTATCGCAACGCCACGCGCACCTGCATCGCACCCACCGGGACCATCGCCATCATCGCAGGCGCGTCCTCGGGCATTGAGCCGTTGTTCTCGCTCGCCCACATGCGGCGGATGGGCGATGGCACCGTGCTCACCGAGGTCGCTACCGCTTTCGAGCAGACCGCGCGCGAGGGCAACTTCTTCAGACCCGAACTGATGGAAGCCCTCGTGCGCGGTGCTCGGCTCAACACACGCGATGATGTGCCGCCGGAGGTGAAGCGCCGCTTCGTCACCGCACACGAGGTGTCGTGGGAGTGGCACGTGCGCATGCAGGCCGCGTTCCAGGCACACACGGACCTCGCGGTCTCGAAGACGGTGAATCTGCCCAACGAGGCGACGCCCGACGAGGTGCGCGACGCGTACGTGCGCGCGCATGCGCTCGGGTGCAAAGGCGTGACCGTGTATCGCGACGGATCGCGTGCGGTGCAGGTGCTCGCGCACGAGGTTGCGCCGGTGGCGGCAGCGTCCTCGGGCGCGTCGATTGCGGAGCCGTACCGTCGCCGTCTGCCGGACGAGCGGCCGCCGTACGGCAAGCTCGAGGACGCGCTGCGCCCGCTGGAGACCTACCTCGCGGTCGGTGTCTCGTTCATCGCGTCTGGCGTCTCCTCGAAGCCCGCAGTGACGCACAAGTTCCGCGTCGGCGAGCAGGAGGGCTACGTCACGGTCGGGCTGTTCGAGGACGGCACGCCGGGCGAGGTCTTCATCAAGATGGCCAAGGAGGGCTCGACGGTGTCGGGGCTGACCGACGCCGTGGCACTGCTCACCTCGGTCGCGCTGCAGTACGGCGTGACGATCGAGCGGCTCGCGGACAAGCTCGAGCACACGCGGTTTGAGCCGTACGGCTCGACGGGCAACGCCGACCTGCCGTTCGCGACGAGCGTGCTCGACTACATCTTCCGCTGGCTGCGGCTGCACTTCGGCGAGTCGGGTGGCTCGAGTGCTGCTCCCTCGGCGGCGGGCATTGCGTGTCCTGATTGCGGGCTGCAGCTCGCGTACGTGGAGCGCTGCCTGCTGTGCGAGTCGTGCGGGTATTCGCGCTGCGGATGAGCAGGCTCGGGTGAGCGGGCTGCCTCAATCGCGTAGGATTGCGGCATGGGACTGTTGCAGGACTTCAAGGCGGCGGCGGTGCAACGTGCCCGCTTCCCCGACGACCAATCACTGAACAACGCGGCGCTGTTCTCGCTGGTGCGGGATATGCCGTTCGAGCGCGCCTCGGCGCTCACGCCCGAGACGGTGGTCTCGGAGTGGCGTGGGACTGCGCCGGGGAAGCACGTGCTGCTGCAGGGGCTCTACGAGGAGTTCGGCCTCGGGACGATGCTGATCTGCGGGCTGCACGAGTTTACGCAGGCCTCACATCCGTGGCTGCCGCAGCACCTCCTCGATGACCTCGAGCGTGACGGGCCGGTGCGCGACGTCGCGATGTTCCTGCGGCTGCACATCGGCGGCGACTGGATGACGATCGACGCGACCTGGCCGCTGGCCGCGGCGCGCCTCGGACTGCCCGTGAACGAGCGGTTCGAGGAGAACCACGAGATGACGCTCGCCTGCGATCCGGACGAGGTCTATCACATCCCGCCGCAGGCCAACCCGGAAGAGTTCGGACAGATCATGATCGAGCGGTACGTCGGCGACACGCTCGCTCGACGCAACCGGTTCATCGACGAGCTCGGCGCATGGCTCGCGCGCGAGGTCGGCGCGGGCAGTACCCACTCGTAGTGGGGGCGCATCCGTGAACACTGCGTACTTCCGGCTGCTGTTCGCATACAACGCAGTGGTGAACGCGCAGGTGCTGCGAGCTGCCTCGAACGTTGGTGACGTGCAGCTACGCGCGACGCTACCGGGGCTGAGTCAGGGCTCGATCTTTGGCGCACTCGTCCACGTGCTCGGCACGGAGGAGGTCTGGCTGAGTCGCTGGCTCGGCACATCGCCTACCTCGATGCTCGCGCCCGAGGATGTGCAGTCGTTCGAGGTACTGGGCGA
>JBAXNX010000297.1:0-2078 GCA_037133575.1 Chloroflexota bacterium | reverse complement strand
CCCGTGCTCAGGATCTTCGTTTGCGTCGTCGCGACGCCCTCCTGCAATGCGCCCAGGCCGACGATTGGCTTGAAGATCGAACCGGGCGCGTGCACCTCCATGTACGCGCGGTCGAGCAGCGGCTTCGCCGGCGCGTCGAGCACCTGCCGCACCGCGCGAATGTTACCGTCGCGCGCGAACACGTTCACGTCGTACGACGGTAGCGAGACCATCGCCCGCACCTCGCCGCTGCGCACGTCCATCACCACTGCAGCGCCCGCTGCGAGTGCCGGCTTGCCGTCAGCATCGAGCCCGCCGAGGGGCGAGCCAGCCTTGATGCCGTCGCGCAGCGCGTCGGTCGCCGCACGCTGCAGTCCGAGGTCGATCGACAGCACCACATCCTCACCCGCGCGTGGCGAGGTGCTTCCTAGCCGTGCGAGTTCACGCCCGACCGGGTCGGCGGCGATCAGCTGTGTCCCGACGGTGCCCCGCAGCGCCGACTCAAACGTCGCCTCGACGCCTGCCTGTCCCACGATCGCGTCGAGTGGATAGCCGAGCGCGCGCAGCTTCGCGACCTGATCTGGCTGCACCGTGCCGACGCTCCCGAGGATGTGCGGCAGCAGGTCGCCGCTGTCATACGTCCGTACCGGCGAGGCCGTCACACGCGCCCCCGGCAGATCCGCTAATGCCGCCCGCGCCGCGATCGCCTGCTCGGTGTTCAGTCCCGTTTGCAGTCGCACCGGCGCGAACGGGTCTACCGAGTGCAGCCCCTGCTCGGCGACCGCATCGAGCGACTCCCGCCGGTTCCCCGTCTGCTGCTCGAGTGCCGCGAGGACGGCAATGCGCTTCGCGGCGTCCGTCGGCAGGTCGCCTGGCACCATCTCGACGGTGTACGCAGGCACGTTGCGGGCAAGCACCACGCCGTTGCGATCGGTGATCACGCCGCGCGATGGCTCGACCGGCAGCGACCGCACCTGCTGCTGCACAGCCAGTTGGCGATAGTGCGCTGCATCGAGCACCTGCATGCGCACGAGCTGCACCGCGAGTGCCCCAAACGCGATCACTCCAAGTACGCGCAGCAGCACGAGCCGCGACCCAGAGTCTCGAAAAGCTGCTTCTGTCACTCGTATAGCCCGACCGATCGCGCGCGTAAGGGAACCAGTACCGCCACACACAGCGCCGCGATCAATGCGGTCACGAGCGCGGCACCACCGATCGCGAACGTTTCACCCGGCAGCGCCTGCACACGCCCCGAGGCCACGAGCAGCAGTGTGCCGTACGCGCACGCCCCCAGCCCCGCCGCGATCGGTGCACGCGCCAACCGTCGAGGCCATACCTCGCGTTCCGGCGCGAGCAGCAATGCGGCGGCCAGCGGCACGCACGCGAGTAGGTACCAGCCCACGCGCTCCTGCGACGACACGCCCAGCACGATCGCAACGGCCGGCAGCGCAATACACACCTCGGACGCCGGCCGCACCGCGCCCCACGCCGCGAGGATCGCGAGTGGGAGCAGCGGCAGCGCCTCTGCTCCCGGTAGCACCGAGGGCACCACCGCGACCTGCACCAGGCTCGCGATCACGGCGATAACAACGGCGGTGACGCGCATCACTTCGCATCACCCGAGCTCGTGAGCACGAGCACCTGCAGCAGGCGGTTGTAGTCCGTGTATGGCTCGATGCGGATCGACTCGAACAGCTCTTCAGGCTTCGATTCCACCGAGCCCACGCGGCCGATCAGCAGACCCGCCGGCAGCTTGCCTCCGAGCGGTGACGTCACCACGAGGTCGCCCGTGTGTACCTGCGAGCCGATCGGCACGAAGTCGAGCCGCAGCGCTGGCGTCCCACTCGCACCACTGGTGCCGCCGGCCAGCGCACCGGGCGTGCGTGACTGCTGGACCACCGCTGCGACAGCCGACCGCACGTCGTCCACGAGCCGCACACGCGCGGCGTGTGGCTGCGCCTCGGCCACGACGCCCACGAGTGTCGCCCCCGGTCCGAGCACGGCTTGTCCGACCACGACGCCGTCGAGGCTGCCTCGATCGATCACGATCCCACGTCGCCCCGGCGCCGGATCGCGCACGGTCACGGACGCTGCGAGGT
>JBAXNX010000296.1:0-2083 GCA_037133575.1 Chloroflexota bacterium | reverse complement strand
ACGACGAGCAGGGCGAGCTGCACTACTGGACGCACGTCGGCTCCGGCTTCACCGACGCCACGCTACACGCGGTGAAAGCACGCCTCGATGCACTCGAGGTGAAACAGAACCCCTTCGCCGAGAAGCCACCGAAAGATGGACACGGTGCGCCGACCTGGGTGCGCCCCGAGCTCGTCGTCGAGGTCGCCTACACGCAGCTCACCAGCGACCGCCATCTCCGCGCACCAGTGTTCCTGCACCTGCGCGAAGACCGTGACCCGAGCGAACTCGTCGGCGATCCCGTCGCAGCGAACATCGAGCCGCAGCCAACCGAGGCGACTCCTCGTGCGCCACGCATCACCGCCGTCCCGGCCGCGCCGTCGCTCGACACCGAGGCACGTGAGGTGCTCGACCAGCTCGGCACCGGCAAGAAGCAGCTCACGCTCGCCATGGGCGCGCACGAGCTGAAGCTCTCGAATCTCGACAAGGAGCTGTGGCCGGCGACCGAGCAGTCACGCGCGCTGACCAAGCGTGACCTGCTCGAATACTTCGCACGCATGGCGCAATGGATCCTGCCGCACGTGCATGACCGCCCGATCACCATGACGCGCTATCCGAACGGCATCACGAGCTCGTACTTCTACCAGAAGCACGTCCCAGAAACGCCACCGTTCGTCGAGACCGTGCAGGCGTACACCGACACCGAGATTGGCGATCAGACATTCGTGCTCTGCAACAACCTGCCGACGCTCATGTGGCTCGGCCAGATGGCCGACCTCGCACTGCACACGACGCTCGCGCGAGTGGGGCCTGAGCCTGACGCCTACGAGCTGCCCGAGTCGTATACCGGCACGAAGCAACACATGGAGGCGTCGCGCCTCAACTACCCCGACTTCATCCTCTTCGACCTCGACCCGTACACCTACGCAGGCACCGAAGCGCAGGGCGCGGAGCCCGAGCTCAACCGCGCGGCCTGGGAGCAAGTCGTCCATGTCGCGAGGTGGCTGAAGGAGCTGCTCGATACCGCCTCGCTCGCATCGTTCATCAAGACCTCCGGTGCCACCGGCCTGCACATCTACGTGCCGATCCTGCGCCACTACGACTACGAAGCGGTGCGTGGCGTCGCTGGCACGTTCGCGAGCTTCCTCGCGCATGCGCACCCGCAGGACGTGACCATCGAGTGGCAGATCACCAAGCGGGCAGGGAAGGTCTTCTTCGACCACAACCAGAACGCGCGCATCAAGAACCTCGCGGCGCCGTACTCACCACGAGCCAAGCCTGGTGGCCCCGTGTCGATGCCGATCCGCTGGGAAGAGCTCGGCGATGTGTACCCGGACCAGTTCACGATGCTGAACGCGCACGAGCGCCTGGCCCGAGTTGGCGACGTCTGGGCCGACATCCTCAAGGCCAAGCACGACCTCCGCGCCATCATCGAGCCATCGACATAACGTCGAGTCGGCCCGCTAGCCCTCGCGCGAACCCACTCGTATGCTGGCCGTCGACTGCACGCCGGTCAGACGTGCCGAGGTAGCTCAGCTGGTAGAGCACGCGACTGAAAATCGCGGTGTCGGCGGTTCAAGTCCGCCCCTCGGCACCAGGCACTCCCTCGCTCGATCGGCCTGCCTGTAGTACGTTCCCGAGCGAACTCGTCGGCCAGGGCAGGGGTGCGAGATGCCGGTCATCGTCGTCGCAGGGGATCAGCGCGGAGCCGGTGCGAGCACCGTCGCCGTTGGCCTCGCCCACAAGCTCGCCTACGCCGGTCAGTCCGTCACGCTCGTGCGTGTCGCTGGCGACGACCGCGCCGAGGCCGATGCGCGCACCTTCGCGACCCTCGAATTCGCCGACGCGTCTGGCGCCGCCATCGCTGCCGACTCAGTGCAGGCCGCAGCCCAGGGCGTCACCATCGTCGAGGCGGCCGCCGGCAACGACGGCACAGCGCTCGCCGCGCGTCTTGGCGGCAAGGTGCTTCGAGTCACCTCGAACGCTGCTCCCGCCGCTGGCACTATTGCGAACCACACCCGCACGGCCGGCGCTGGCGCGATCGCCGAAGACCGCCTGCTCGCCGCTCCGACCGTCGCTGCGCTCGCCCTCGCGAGCAAGGCGC
>JBAXNX010000295.1:0-2085 GCA_037133575.1 Chloroflexota bacterium | reverse complement strand
GCTCGAGAGCCTTCCACGCATCGACCGCGTGACAAAGCTGACACCGATGCGCGGACAGCCGCCCGACCTCGCGACCCTTGGCGCGGAGTGTCCGTTCCTGCCGCGATGCTCGAAGGCCGTCTCGCGGTGCCGCGTCGAGCCGGCGCCGCCGCTCGCGCCTGCCGGCACCGGCGGAGAGGGCCATACGGTGGCCTGTTACAACCCCGTCGTCACCGATCGCTAGGGCAGGCGAACACGGATCACGCCCAACTGGTTCGACTTCCCGGCGGAGTAGTCTGAGCACGAAGCGGACGAGCTGTGTCAGGCTCATCCCGGATACCGTATCGACCTCGTCGTCCTTGAACGGCAGTGTCTCAGCCAGCGCGTCGTGCGTCGTGATTCTCGAGCCATTGCTGGGCGCAGTGATGCTAGACGACTCCCGCCGACTGCAACCGCGCCAGTGCGGCATCATCGACGCCGATCTCCGCGTAGACCTCCGCATTGTGCTCAGCAATTAACGGGGCGCGCCGGTAGATGCGCCACGGCGAGCGAGAGAACAGGGCAGCCGCTCCTGGGTAGGTGAAGTCCTTCCCGAGCTCGGGGTGCTCCACCTCCGGGAAGAACCCGCGCACCCGGAAGTGCTCGTCATCGAGGAGGTCGTCGGTCGACCGCACGCCGCCCCATGGCAGGCCCGCTCGCTGGGCACCGTTGAATCCCTCGTCCACTGTGATCGACGCCATCAACACCTTCATCTGCTCGCCGATCTTCGACTGTTCCTCCTGCTGCACTTGCGGATCGAGATACTTCGGATCCGTCAAGTCGCCAGCCTTGCCGTAACTGTCCATCCACGCGACGACCGACTGGAATCGTTGCGGCGGGACCGGGCCGGTGTTCACCCAGCCCCCGTCGGCCGTTGGGAGTTGCGTTGGCGCTGTCGGCCGGGCGCTGGCGTGTCGGCCGGTCTGTCGCTGCACGACCTGCCCGGTGTAGATGTAGGTCGGCACATGCGCCTCAGTAGTCAGCGTGCACGCTTCGTGCACCGAGACGTCGAGGTACTGCCCCTCGCCGGTCATGTCGCGATGGAAGAGCGCGGACATGATCGCGATGTAGGCGTAGTGCGAGCCCATGTGCCAGCCGTTGCCGCCTCCTGGCGCGATCGGCTGTTGCTCTGGGTCGTCGACTACGTCGTAGCCGCAGCCGGCCATTTGTCCGCCGCCGGCCAGGTGTAGGAGGTCTGCAGTCTTGTAGTCGCGCCACGGACCGTCTTGTCCGAAAGGGGTGAGCGAGCACATCACCAAGCCGGGATTCTGCGCTGCCAGTGACTCATAGGTGAGACCCAGTGCCGGCAGCTGCCCAGGCGGCATCGTCTCCAGCAAGATGTCGGCGCTCGCCACGAGCGTGCGCAAGAGCCCACGTCCCTGCTCTTGTTCGAGATCGAGCGTGATGCCACGTTTGCTGGTGTTGTAGTGCCAGAAATACAGCGAGCGATTCGGGTCGACCACGTCCTGATAGAACGGTCCGACCTGGCGCTCGGCGGCGCCCCCAATCGGCTCGACTTTGATCACGTCGGCACCGAAGTCGGCCAGTAACTTGCCGCACCACTGACCGATGCAGTCGGCGAGTTCAATCACGCGCAGCCCCGCGAGCGGGCCTGGCAGGTTGGAAGATGTGGTCACGATCGTTCCTTCCAGCACGGATATGCGAGCTAGACCCTCGCGTCGTTCAGGGCCTCAACGAGGTAGGGTTCGATCGGAACGGCCGACGGCCAGAACGTATTGTCCTCGTAGCCACTCGCGAGTTCCGCATGGCTGAGGCCGAGCATGCCAATGAGCACGTCGATGTTGTCCTGACCGCACAGAGGACCAGCGCGGTCGACCGGTGTGGGGGTGGCGGACAGCTTCCAGGGTGCCGACTGTATTGGCCACGTCCCCAGTACCGCGTGTGGTGCAGGCGTGTACATGCCGCGTGCACGCAGTTGCGGGTCGTTGTCGACTCGGTCTTGATTGCTCTGCACCGGCATTGCCCTGACCCTCGCTGTTTGGCAGCGCTCTGTCAGTACGTACTTATCGAGTGACTCCGCCCAGGCTTGGATCCCCGTGTCTAGGG
>JBAXNX010000294.1:0-2090 GCA_037133575.1 Chloroflexota bacterium | reverse complement strand
GCGAGCGGCGAACTCTCGATCCGTCAGGATGATCCCGGTCTCACCGGCGACGTAGCCGATGCATGCGGGATCCCCGGTATCCACGCGACTGAAGCCCAAGTCTGCGTATTGCGCGCTGACTCGAGACAACTCGGTGGTAACCAGCAATGACGACACGCGCTTCGGATTCGGCATGGTGACCTCCCTCGGAGAGCCACCATCATAGCGAACGTTTGTTCGTTGAGTGCCTAGGAACTGCCGAGGCGGTCGAGGATCTCCTCGACTTCCTGGCTGTGGAGCCAGGCGGCGGTGACGAGGAAGGCAGCGGCACCGCCGAGGCCGGCGACGACGCAGATGATGAGCGCGCCGCTGAGCGTGTGGATGTCGGCGCCGAACCAGCGCAGCAGCAGCGTCGCGACCACCATCACCTCGGCCATGACGGCGGTGGCGGCGACGGTGCGGTAGATCGAGGTGGCGACGCCACGTCCGCGCATGTCGCCGACGCGGTGCGTGAGAGCTCGGAAGAGCAGGCCGAACTCGACGATCGCGGCGACGGAGGTGGCGGCGGCGAGGCCGCGCACGCCGAACGGCGAGACGAGCGCTGCAGAGAGCGCGGCGTTGACGATGACCGCCAGCACTGCGAGCGCAACGGGTGTCCTCGTGTCAGCGACGGCGTAGAAGCCGCGGCTGAGGATCTCGATACCGGAGTGTGCGAAGACGGCGATCGCGTACCAGATCACAGCGGCGGCCACGAGGTCGGTGGAGTGCCCATCGAAGGCACCTCGTTGCAGCGTGATGCGGACGACGGGCCACGCCAGCAGCATCAGACCAACGCTCGCGGGAATCGAGAGGAAGAGGATGAGGCGGAGGCTGCGCGAGAGGGAATCGCGCATGGTCTCCATCTGTTGCGCGGCGACCTGCTGCGCGAGCGTGGGGAAGACGGCGGTGGAGATGGCCATGCCGATGATGCCAACGGGCAGCATCGCGATCAGGAAGGCGTAGGTCAGCGCGCTGATCGCCTCGTCAGAGACGAACGAGGCGAAGAAGACCACGATGATGAAGTTGAGCTGCGCGGCGGCGAGGCCGATCACGCGCGGGCCCATCAAGCGTGCTACCTCGCGGACACCGGGTGAGTTGAGATCGATGCTCGGCGCCCAGCGCATGCCGACGGTGCGCAGCGCGGGCAACTGCACGAGCAAATGGCCGACGCTGCCGATGACGACGCCCGCGGCCAGACCTCGAACGCCGAAGGGACGAGCGAGCAACAGCGCGCCGGCGATGATCGAGAGGTTGTAGATGAGCGGCGCGAGCGCGGGCGCGAAGAAGTGCTGCCGCGCGTTGAGAATGCCGGTCACCATGCCGGAGACGCCGAACATGATCGGTGAGAGCAACATCAGGCGCGTGAGATTGACCGCGAGCTGACGCAGCTCGAGCGCTCGGCCCGTCGAGTTACCGAGGCCCGGCGCGAGCCACGGGACGATGACGGGCGCGAGCACAAAGGCGATGACCGCCATGACGGTGGTGGCGATGCTGACGAGGTTGAGCACGTCGGAGGCGAGACGCCACGCGGCCTGCTCGCCGTTGCGCATGCGCACTCGAGAGAAGGTGGGGATGAAGGCCGCGGAGAGCGTGGCGCCGGCGAGCACCTGGAAGACGAGGTCGGGCAGGCGGAAGGCGACCCAGTAGGCGCTCAGCTGTGGGTCGGTGCCGAAGGCGTGGGCGATGGCGACGGAGCGGAGCAGGCCAAGGAGGCGCGAGGCGACGAAGCCGAAGGCGACGATGCCGGCGGCGGCGAACACGCTCTGCGAGCGCGTCCCCTGCTGGAGGAAGCGGCCTAAGCCTTCACCGGGAGGGCCTTCGCCACCGGGAGCGTCGTCGGATGGGGGCTCACGCATTCCGGGATCATCCGGGCGCCCCCTCAGGCGGTCAAACGAGCGTTCCGCTCGACTTTCACCCAGCGTTATGCGGCGTCGGCTGTGCCACCTCAGTTGGGGCGACGATTGGGCTGGCGTGTAGGCTCGCATGATGCGGGCACGCTCGTGGTTCTTCGTGGTTGGTGGCGTACTCGTCGTGGTCGTGATTGCGCTGCTTGGTCAGTTGCTGGTGCCGCG
>JBAXNX010000293.1:0-2095 GCA_037133575.1 Chloroflexota bacterium | reverse complement strand
ACGACGTTCGGTGCGCTCTACCTCGCGACGCTGCGTCGACGCCAGGAGTGGCTGCTCGTGCGCGACTTCGGCCTCGCTCCGCGCGCGGTCATTGGTGAGTACTCAGGCGAGTTCCTCGAGCAGATGGCCGGGCTCGCGATGACCTCGAGTGTGATCTCGTACGTGATGTACCTGACCACTGCGAAGAATCTGCCCACCGACCACACGATGCTCGTCACGCTGCCGTTCGTGATCTACGGCCTGCTGCGCATCCGCTTCGTCGCCGACCGCCAGCCTGACCGCAACATCGACGAAATGCTGCTGCGCGACCGACTCTCGCTGCTCAACGTCGTGCTCTTCGGCGCCGGCGCGCTGATCGTGCTGCTGCTGCACAACGGCGGCTAACGAGCCCGTCTCACAGTCCTCGAGGGATGCCCGCGAGCTAGCTCGTCTTCGTTTGCCGCGCCACCCGGCCGGTCTCCGGCATGAAGATCGTCGTCCACACGAACAGCGTCGGCAGCAGCAACAGGTACAGCAGTCCGCTGCGCAGCGACCCCGTGCCCGCGGCGATCGAGGTCACGAAGATCGGCCCGAAGAAGATGCCGACCGTCGAGATCGTCATCTGCAACGCCTGCCCGATCGCGCGCTCAGCCGGGCTCAGCCCTGGAATCTCGAGCGGGATCGTCTGCAGCGCTGGGAACGGCAGGAACACGAAGACGCCGGTGAGGAACGCGACTGGCACGAGCACGGCCGGTGGGTAGTCGCCGATCATGATGTACCAGAGGATCGGCAGCGCGATGCCCGACGGCCAGATGATCAGCTTCCGGCGTCCGAGGCGGTCCGAGAGCACGCCGGCCACGAGGTTCGCGAGTAGTCCACCAAGCGGGATCACCGCCGTGATCGACCCCGCCACCTGTAGCGAGAAGTGCCGCTCGTCGACGAAGAACTTCGGCAGCAGGTACAGGTTCGTCGTGAAGGCCGTTGCTCCACCGAGCACCGCAAGCCCGAGCAGGTAGAACTCGCGCCGTCGCAGCACTGCTCCCGCCGCCGAGAGGCCGCGGTCTTGGTTGCGCATGCGCTCGTAGCTCGGCGTGATGCGCTCCCGCGCCGTGAAGAACCACACCGAGGCGATCACGAGCAGGATCACCGCGTTGCCGATGAACACCGACCGCCACCCACCGATTGGTTCGAGGATGAGCGGCACCAGCGCGAGCCCGGCCATCTGGAACACGGTCTGCAGCGCGAGCATCACGCCCGAGACCGTCGCCATCTCCTTCGGCGCGATCCACTGCTGACGCACCATGTTTGCCGGCACCTGGCCGAACGACACACCGAACGAGTACAACGCGAGTCCGCCGAGCGCGACGTAGTAGCTCGGCGCGAAGCCCACGATCAGCAATGCTGCCGCGAGCACCAACGCGAACATGTTGAACATGCGGATCGGCTTGAACCGCACCAGCAGGATGCTCGCCACGAACAGCACGAAGTTGCCGACCGTGCGTGCCGACCCCAACCGTCCGAGCTCGAGCAGCCCGAAGTGCAGCTCTTTCTGCATCGATGGCAGCAGCACGCCAAGGCTCGAGAAGATCAGCGGCCCCAGCTGCTGCTGCAGGATCATCTGGCTGATGATCACCCAGCGGTAGCGCGGGTAATCGCCCTCCTCGTGCGTGACGGTGGAGGGACGCGCCGGTGCGTCGGTCGGTCGATTGTTCTCGATCGCCATCGTGTGCACGCCTTTCATGGTCGTGATAGCGGCCAGAGTAGCGGATCGTCTGACCTCGACGCGAGGTGTCGAGGCTGGGAGGGCCAGGAGACATGAGGATCGAGGCTAGCTGGCGGCTTCCGCCTTGGCCTCGACCACCCCACCGAAGGGTCGAGGCTCACGCACCGCCACGAAGACCAGCGCAGCGATGCCCAGGAACAGGGCGCCCCCAACGAGGAAGCCGAGGTCGAGCGCGCCACCGAATGCCGCCGCGGTGATCGGCCCGACCATCAGTGCCATCGCCTGAGCACTGCTCGCCACCCCGAAACCGGTGCCACGCCGCTCGCGCGACACGTTCGTCGCGATCAGCGTGTTCGTGGCGGGAATCATCATCGCCAGCACGAGCGAGAACAC
>JBAXNX010000292.1:0-2099 GCA_037133575.1 Chloroflexota bacterium | reverse complement strand
TCGGCGCAGTCCCGTGAAACGAGTACTCGATGTGCTCGGCGACCGACATGTTCATCTGCGAGCGCAGCGCGAGGTCGAAGTCCTCCTGCGCGGCTTTGTCAGCCTGCTCGGCGGTGTCCCACACGCCGATGCGGCCCATGTAGCCATCAGGCTCGACGGGCTCGAGGCGGTACCCGGACAGGAAGCCAGGTTGAGAGGAGAAGAAGCCGACCAGGCGGTCGATCAGGTAACGGACGCGCTCTTCCTCGCCAGCGCGAGGTCGCATCAACGAAACACGGACATAAGGCACTACCGAGCTCCCCCCACTGAGCGTCCCCGTCGGGACACAAGACCACCCACCCGGAAGGTGGGCGCTCAGTGTAGGAGATCAGGAGCGCCCGCGTGGGACGCCCCTGAGGTCAGCCATCCGAGGACTAGAGGCGGAGCTTGCCGTGCGAGGGCTGGCGGCGGCGCTGCTTGCCGGCGGCCAGGCGCTCCTCTTCGAGGATCTCGGCCGGGTCGGCAATTTGGTTCTCGTGTACGTAGCCGCACGCGATGCAGGTGCCGAACTTCCCGTACCAGTCGTCCTCAATGATCATAAGGCCACGACAACGCGGGCAGGACTTCGGAGGGGGTGAGTTGTTCACGGGATATCTCCTCGCAAGCCGGATACCCTCCGGTGCGGGCCTGTTCCACTGCCGACGGGGTTAGCTGACGGGTTCGGGCGATCAGGTTGCCCGCTCCTCGAAAGGAGTTCACCCCAGAATTTGGGTCCCCCGGCCGCCGGTTGCTTGCCGGCGATTAGGCAGGGCGCTCCTCCGCGCCAAACTCGATCAATCTCGTTATCACATTCACGATAACTTAGTGCTTGTGACGACAAGAGCATACTCAGGCCACTAAGCGTGTCAATAGTATTGTTTACTTCCTTTCAACATTGAGACGACTCTTGTTAACAAGCCTCCGAGGCAGCCCGCAGGCCGGGCCGCTGCTATGCTGGCGCCGTCTCGTGTGGCGCTCGGGGAAGTCGGTGTGAACCCGACGCTGTCCCGCAACTGTGACTGGCGTCGAGGTTGCCTCGAAGCCGGGAGCCAGAGCACCGGCCTGCACCCGCACTGGTGACCGAACCCGCGAGGACGGGGCATCGGCTCGCGACGACCGTGTCGCGCGCTGCCTCGAGGCGCTGATAAAGCGTCTCCCTCGCCTGGAGGCGACGGCGTGCGAGCCCTCTCGACCCGACTGGTGATGTTCAGCGCCTTGCTGTGGCTTGCTGCCTGCGGTACTGGCACGCCCACGCCGAGTGCAGCGACCTCGACCGCCGCGCCGAGTGCGTCCGCTGCCGCGTTCCCGCGCACGGTGAACGACTCGAAGGGCACAGGCCTCACGCTGTCTGCCGCGCCGCAGCGCATCATCTCGCTCTCGCCCGCCGTCACCGAGGTGCTCTTCGCGATTGGCGCCGGTCCGCAGGTCGTCGCCAGCGACCGCTTTTCGGACTTCCCGGCCGAGGCGGCGAGGACTGCGAAGCTCGACTACTCGCAGCCGAGCGCCGAGGCCGCCGTCGCGCTCTCGCCCGACCTCGTCGTCATGACCAGCCGCCAGCAGCAGCAGGTCCCCCAGTTCCGCACGCTCCGGCTGCCTGTCCTCTATATGGAGGAACCCACGACGATCGACGCGGCGATCGAGAATGTCCGCCTCTACGGCGGCATCACCGGCCACCTCGCCGAGGCCAACACGCTCGCCGACGCGATGCGTGCGCGCGTCGCCCGTGTCGTCGCGCAGGTGCCGAGCGGGCCGGACGGCCCGCTCGTCTTTTACGAGCTGAGCCCGGAGTTGCACTCGGCCGCGCCGAACTCGTTCATTGGCTCGATGCTGACCATGCTTCGAGCACGCAACGTCGCCGATGGCGCGAAGACGGCGTTCCCGCAGCTCTCCTCCGAGGCCGTCATCGCTGCGAATCCGCAGGTCGTGTTCCTCGCCGACTCCGGCTCGACCTCGGGCAGCCAGAGCCTCGCAACCGTGTCTGCGCGCGCCGGCTGGAGCGGCATCGATGCGGTGCGCAGCGGTCGTGTCATCGCGGTCGACCCGAACCTCGGCAACCGCCCCGGCCCGCGTGTCGTCGATGG
>JBAXNX010000291.1:0-2104 GCA_037133575.1 Chloroflexota bacterium | reverse complement strand
TCCCGCCGATCGTCGAGCGCATGCGCAAGCTGTCGCCCGTACCTGTTACCGAAGCACCGGCCGAGTACCTGCCGTGGCTGAGCAACGAAGGAGTCACAACGTCATGACCGAGATCGCAACGTTGGCTGGCGGCTGCTTCTGGTGCCTCGACGCTGTGTACGAAATGCTGCGCGGCGTTGAGTCCGTGCAGTCCGGCTACATCGGCGGCCACGTCGCGTACCCGACCTACGCACAGGTCTGCGACGGCGACACCGGTCACGCCGAGGCCACACGCATCACCTTCGACCCGGAGCAGATCTCGTACCACGATCTGCTCGACGTCTTCTTCACGATCCACGACCCCACGACGCTGAACCGCCAGGGCGCGGACGTCGGCACGCAGTACCGCTCAGCGATCTACACCCACTCGCCGGAGCAGTTCGCGACGGCGCAGATGGTGATCGCAGAACTCGGACAGTCCGGCCTCTGGCGCGACCCGATCGTGACCGAGGTGCTCGAGGCGCCGACCTTCTTCCCGGCCGAGGACTACCATCAGGGCTACTACCGGACGAACCCGTACCAGCCCTACTGCCAGATCGTGATCGAGCCCAAGGTGGCAAAGGCTCGAGCCAAGTACCTCGAGAAGCTCAAGGCCTAGCCTCGAACGATGGGCTCGGCTAGCATCGAGCCGCGCAGGGACGGGAACGCTATGACGACGCACAGCCTCGACCTCCACGGCACCGAAGTTGCCCCGCTCGACCTCGATGAGGAGCTGCGGAAGAACATCCTGCTGACCTCGGTGGATGGCCTACTGAACTGGGCCCGCGCCTCGTCGCTCTGGCCCGCCATGTTCGGCCTCGCCTGCTGCGCCATCGAGATGATCGCGACCGCGACCTCCCGCTACGACATCGCGCGCTTCGGCGCCGAGGTGTTCCGCGCCTCGCCGCGCCAGGCCGACCTGATGATCGTGGCCGGCACCGTGACCTGGAAGATGGCCCCAGCCGTGCGCCGCGTGTACCTGCAGATGGCCGAGCCCAAGTGGGTCATCTCCATGGGTGGCTGCGCGATCATGGGTGGCCCGTTCGCCTATGGGTATTCGGTGCTGCCGGGCGTGAACCTGATCTGCCCGGTGGATGTGTACGTCCCCGGCTGCCCGCCGCGCCCCGAGTCACTGCTGCAGGGCCTGATGATGCTGCAGGACAAGATCAAGGAGCACGGCGTCGACGGGGGCCAGCGCATGCGCCCCGAGCCCGACGGTGACTTCTCGCGCTACCTCCCGGCGGGCGACCCGCTGCGCAACGAGCTCGAGTCGCTCTTCCCCCCGTACACCACCTCGACCGACCCGAACCGCCTCAGCGGCGGCTACCCGTTGCACGGCCACTAGGCCGCACCACGCACATCACGAGTTGGGCGCCGCGAGGCGCCTTTCTCGTACCTGCCGCTCGTGTGAACAACGAATCGAGGTACGAACCATGGGCAAGCTGATCTACGGCGCGATCATGTCGCTCGACGGCTACGTGAACGACAAGCGTGGGAACTTCGACTGGGCCGCACCGGACGAGGAGCTGCACGCCTTCTTCAACGACCTCGAACGAGGCATCGGCACCCATCTCTACGGTCGCCGCCTGTACGAAGTGATGGTGTGGTGGGAGACCGCCCTCAAGGACGAAGAGTCTGACGCGGTCAACGACTACGCCTCGATCTGGCGAGGCACCGAGAAGGTCGTCTACTCGACCACCCTCGACGAGGTCTCAAGCGCGCGCACGCGCATTGAACGGACATTCGACGCCGAGGCCATCCAGGCCTTGAAAGCCACCACCGACCGCGACATCACCATCGGTGGCGCGACCCTCGCTGCCGCGGCGCTCGATGCTGGCCTCGTGGATGAGTGCCAGTTCGTGATCGTGCCAGTGCTCGTGGGCGCGGGCACTCGGGCGCTGCAGGGAGGTGGGCCGAGCCGCATGCAGCTCCTTGAGGAGCGACGATTCAGCGATGGCACGGTGTACCTCAGCTACCGAATCTGAGGACACCCGAGGTCGTTACGCGCGTGCGATGCAGCGCGGGAGCGATCGCACTATGATGCCCGCGGTCGCCCGGGCTCCCCGACGACCACAGTGAAGAGATT
>JBAXNX010000290.1:0-2104 GCA_037133575.1 Chloroflexota bacterium | reverse complement strand
CGTCACCTCAGCGATCCCCGTCTCGAGCAGTCCGAGCAGTGCCTCGCGCGACTGCGAGTCCCACTGGTGCGTCTCGGCCTGACCCTCGTCATCGGTGCTCTTGATGATCGGGTCCGTCATGTACGCCATGCGGTAGAGGTTCTCGCGAGACTGCCACGTATACGCGATCAGGTGCCCCACGACCCGCGCGGGCGACCAGTCTGCATCGCGAGGCTCACGCATCCACGCCGGGTTATGCGCGTCGGTCGCCGCGGTCACCAGTGCCGGCAGCTCCGAGATCGCCTCGATCTCCGGCACGTACTGGCGCACAGCCCCAGTCACGAAGTTGATGCGAATCGTCTCCGGCATCGCCGAGGCCTTCCCGTGAAGTTCGAGGCAGAACGCGAGCTAACTAGCTAGCGGACTCGTCGTCCGCGCAAGCGGACGAGCTAAGACGCTGTGAACCATACTTCGATCTCAACTGGAGCGCGCGCCGGCAGCGACGACACCCCGAGTGCGAGCCGCGCCCCCACGCCGAGGTCCTCACCGAACACATCGCGCAGGAACCCGCTCGCCCCATTCACGACCTGCGGGTGCTGGTCGAACTCGCCCGTGCACGCCACATAGCCCACCGTCCGCACCAGCCGCAGCCCCTCGAGGCTACCGAGCAGTGCCTGCACCGCCGCCAGCGCATTGATCGCCGCGACCTGTGCCGCCTCCTGCCCTTGCTCGATGCTCACGCCGGCCCCGAGCAGGCCCGGGTGCACGACCGCGCCCTCGCGCGTCGGCAGCTGGCCCGACACGTACACCATGTCCCCGACACGGATCGCCGGCTTGTAGATCCCCAGCGCCGCCGCCATCGAGGGCAACGTCACACCGAGCTCCGCCAGTCGCGACTCCACCGTCATCAGGACTCCCCCACCCCGAGGCGATCGAGTACGCCCTCGAGCTCTTCATCGCTGTAGAAATAGATCGTCAGCGCACCCTGGTTGCGCTTCCCGATCCGCAACGCCACCTTCGTGCCCAGCGCACGCTGCACGCTCTGCTCCAGCGCCGCGCGCTGATGCTCCGAGGCAGGCGTCGGCACGTCGATCACCGGTGCAGCAGCCTTCGCTTCCGTCACCGCCGCGCGCGCGAGCTGTTCTGTCTGCCGCACGGTCAGCTGCTTCTCGATCACCTGCTGCCAGATCGAGTGCCGCATCGACTCATCGTCGATCGCGAGTAGTGCGCGTGCGTGTCCCTCGCTGATGTCGCCATTCGCGAGTGACTGCTGCAGCTCCGGCGACAGCGCCATCAGTCGCAGCGTGTTCGCCACCGCGACGCGCCCCTTGCCGACGCGCGCCGAGACTTCGGTCTGCGTCAGGTGAAACTCGTCGATCAGTCGCTGGTACGCCGCTGCCTCTTCGAGCGCGCTCAGATCCGCGCGCTGCACGTTCTCGATGATCGCGAGTTCGAGCAGTTCCCGTGTCGTCGACTCGCGAATCGTCACCGGCACACGCGCGAGGCCAGCCGCCTTCGCCGCGCGCAGTCGCCGTTCGCCAGCGATCAGTTGATACGTCGGCTGTCCATCGTCGCCGCGCTCTTCAGTGACCAGCAGCGGTTGAATGATCCCGTGCTCACGGATCGACTGCGCAAGTTCTTCGAGCTTCTCCGAGTCCATCACCGATCGCGGCTGCCACGGGTTTGGCACCACGCGGTCGATCGGCACGTCCGTCTGCGGGATGCGCACGTCCGAGGGTGCCCCGTCTGGGATCAGCGCACCAAGGCCACGCCCCAGTCCCCTCCCAGAGCTTTTACGGCTAGAAACCACCGCGCGCCTCCACCGGTCGTGCTGGTCCACGCAGTTGTTCGAGCAGTTCGTCGGCCAGCTCGTCGTACGCGACAGCGCCAGGCGATCGCGGGTCGTAGATCTGGATCGGCTCGCCATGACTCGGCGCTTCCGAGAGACGCACCGAACGCGGAATCACAGCACGGAACGTGTTGTCGAAGTGCTTGCGCACCTCGTCCTGCACTTGTTTCGCGATGTTGGTGCGACCGTCGTACATCGTCAGCAGGATCCCGCGAATCTTCAGCTTCGGATGCAGGTTCGCTTGCACCAGGCGGATCGTCTGCGAGAGATGGCTCA